>SHLU01000004.1 GCA_004282995.1 Sphingomonadaceae bacterium | reverse complement strand
GATGAAGGTACAACCAGTCCGTGTCATCACGGCACGAGCCTTCGCCCCACTCGAGAAACTCCTCAGCTTGTCCGCAAGGTTTTCCACTGCGGACACGCACTGGCTATTGCCCAAAGGGCGTTCGGGAGGGGTAGAGTTGCAAAACCTCGCTCCTGATCGGCGTGAGATGTTCCACGTGGAACAATCGCAGACCGACGCAGAGGCAGTCATACTGGTCGGCCAAGGGGCAATCAAAGGGAAGGGCACATCATGATCGTGATAGCCGTAGCGAACCAGAAGGGCGGGGTTGGCAAGACCACCAGCGCTATCAACATTGCCACGGCTATGGCTGCAACTGGCTGGAAAACCCTGCTTCTCGATCTTGATCCGCAAGGCAACGCTTCAACGGGCATGGGCATCGGCGCTGAAGATCGCGAAAATTCTGTCTACGATGTGCTGATTGATGAAGTACCGATCAGTGAATGTGTCCAGCCAACAAGCATTCCGGGACTCGATATTGTCCCGGCGACCCAGGATCTGAGCGGCGCCGAAGTCGAGCTTGTCTCGGTCGAGGATCGCACGCACCGGCTCCGCACAGCCCTGAGAGACCACACCGATCACGAAATCTGCTTCGTCGATTGTCCTCCGTCGCTGGGGTTGCTGACGCTCAATGCCCTGTCCGCTGCCGATACCTTGTTGGTGCCGCTTCAGTGCGAATTCTTCGCGCTGGAAGGCCTCAGTCAGCTGCTGCAGACTGTCGAAAGGGTGCAGCAGCGGTTCAATCCGGACTTGGGTATCATCGGCATCGCCCTGACCATGTTCGATCGTCGTAACCGGCTGACCGACCAGGTTTCGGACGACGTTCGAGACTGTCTTGGTGATCTGGTCTTCACTGCTGTCATTCCGCGCAATGTCCGCCTGTCCGAGGCACCCAGCCACGGCCTGCCGGCGCTCGTCTACGATCACTCTTGCGCAGGTAGTCGCGCCTATATGGCGCTGGCGCGCGAGTTGATCGGCCGCCTGCCTGAACGAAGGAAAGCTGCATGAACAAGCCAAGCGATCCCATCCGCATCAGCGTTCCTGCCTCGGCTGACCGCAAGAAGAAGCTCGGAAAAGGCCTCGGCGCCCTCATGGGCGAAACCCGGCGTGAAGAGCCTCTTGTCAATCAAAGTACTGATAATTCACAGGACTCTGTCAACTCGGCGCCTGCTTCGACGACCCAGAATGGGCTGGCCAACATTCCGGTCTCCAAGATCAAGCCACTTGCGGGGCAGCCGCGCACCAATTTCGACGAGGATGCGCTGGCGGAGCTTGCAGCTTCCATTGAGGCGCGCGGTGTCATTCAGCCAATCATCGTGCGGCCGACGAGTGGGGGGCAGTATCAGCTGGTCGCCGGTGAACGGCGCTGGCGGGCCGCGCAGAAGGCGCGGCTACACCAGATTCCCGCGATCGTGCGAGAGCTCGAAGATCGCGAAGTGATGGCACTGGCGCTGATCGAGAATATCCAGCGCGAGGATCTCAACCCGATCGAGGAAGCGCGCGCCTATCATCGCCTTTCCGAGGACGAAGGGCTGAGCCAGGCCGATATTGCCAAGCTAGTCGACAAGTCACGTAGCCACATCGCCAATTTGCAGCGGCTGCTCGCGCTACCCGACCGGGTCATCGCACTGGTCGAACAAGGCGCCTTGTCGATGGGGCACGCTCGGGCCCTGATCGGCAACGACGATGCGGTGGAGCTGGCCCAAGAGGCGATTGTCCGCAAGTTGTCTGTACGTGAATTGGAAAAGCGCGTCCGCGGTGAGGCGCCACCCCGGAAATCCGGCACCAAGTCGGTATCAAGTGACCCGATGAAGAACGCCGACATCGCGGCGGTCCAGGGCCATCTGGAGGAATTCCTGGGGCTGCCGGTCAAGATCAAGACCGACCCGGACCCGCGATCGGGGGCGGTGACGATCCGCTATCGCACGCTCGACCAGCTTGACCTGATCTGCCAACGATTGACAGGCGGAGATATTTAACAACTAACTCAGATAGTTAGGCCGACACGCAAGATTGACGTCGGGACGGCTGATCCCTTGCGCCTTTCCCGTTCCATTCACCGGCGGAAACTAACGCGAAATTAACCACAAAAGCCTAGCGTTTCTCGCATCGAGGGCATTCGCGCGACTAGGGGGCGAGTGCCGCTATGCGAGGGGCGCAAACTTCTTGGCCGATCTGGACAACTGGCAAACCGGCAATGCTGGATGTTGCGAGACCGCACTGGCTGGCGGAATCCCGGCTATTTCGCCACGGGCTGCGAAGTTGCGCCGCGCAACTCGACCTACGCGCTGCTTGTTCGTCACCGACTTGGAAGAAGCCTCGTGAAGCCGGCCCTGCACCTCTTCCCAACCCGGCAGGTTCTTCGCCGCGCCGTCAAGATCATGGCGCGCGAGGGAGTGGGCAGCTGGATCGTCGTAGCGCTCGTAGTGGGCGCGCTCGCCTCGCTCCACCAGACAAATACGTTCAGTATGACGGACGGGCGTTTCTTCGACACGGCATCGAGCGCGGGCCGGGCCGATCGCCCGGCGGTGGTCATTGTCGAGCGCGATGCCACGTTTGCGCGCATGGGCCCGGACCGCCATGCCAAGCTCGAGCAACTATTGGCGCAGTTGGGGGCCGAGCGGATCGGTTATCTCGGTATTTCCCGGCGCGCAGGTCCTGCCCGCCCTGCAATTCCCGTGGTCCAGGCGGTCGCGCCGCGACCATTGCCCGCCAGTGACCGATGGGTATTACCCCGCAACCACACGACAGCTTTGCAAGGCGCTCGCGCGCTTCCGGCGGCGCAATATGGTATTTACCGCCGGCAATGGACTGCGCTTGATGGCATCGAAGGTCCGGTTCCGACCTTCGAAACGGCGCTCGCCGATCGAACCACCGGGTCGGTCGAACGGTTCTTCGTCCGCATTCCTGCCAGCCAGAGCATTCCAGCCATCACCGCCAGCCAGATCCTCAACGGACAACTCGCCGCTGGAGAGCTGGCGGGCACCGTGGCGATTCTGGCCGGCCCCGATACCTTGCGCGGCTCGCTGACGACACCACTTGCACCCAACACCCGCTCGACAAGCGAGGCCGAGTTCCGCGCTTACGGTGTGCAGGCACTGCGAACAGGCCGCCTCGTTCTCCCGGCTCGGGATTGGGAGGCGCTGCTGCTGATCATGGCGCTTGGCATGGCAACCGCATTTGCCTTCCAGCGCAGCGATCCCAAGCGGCTCGCGGTGCTGTTGCCGGTCGCCATCAACGCGATGACGATCGCGATTGCCTGGGCCGCACTCGAGTTTGCCGGACGTTTGCTGCCGTTGACTGCCATGCTTGCGGCCCCTTGGCTGGTGGCTTTCCTCCGTGTGCTGGGCCGCGAGCGGCGACAGGACAGACGGCTCGAAGATTCCGCGGCGCGCGCAGTCCAGCATGCCTTCGGCAGATCGGCATTGCGCGAAGGTGCGCGATTGCCCGAATTTCTTCGCGATGCCGCGCGGCTGGCTGCAGTCGACCAGAGCCTGTTGATCGAACGCCGCAGCGATGGCCAGATCGGCGCGTTGACCGCGCACAATGCGGAACTCTCCGACATCACCCTTTCGCCAGCCGAATTGGAGCCCATGCTGGATAGGCTGCGCCGTCGCCCTGCCGCGATCGCTGCAGACACTATCGTCCCCGGCTGGACCGGACAGGCGCGAATGACCTGGCTCGGGGGCACGGGCCGCGACCTGTATTGGCTCTATACCTTGCCACAGACAGGCAATGTCCGCCGCTCTGCCTTCCTGGTGCGGGCAATTGCCGGGTCTTTCCGCGAGCTGTTCCGTTGGCGAGCCCACCTCAATTCGCGTGACCGGCTCGATGAACGATTTGTACCGGTCGATAGCAAGGTTGCCAGCGCCATCTCGCTGATCGCCCAGTCTTCGAACCAGATCCGCCACGGCTTCGATACGGTTGGCACTGCGGTGATGATCTTCCACATGGTCGGATCACCCCTGCACGCCAATGCACCGATGCAGGACCTCTATCGCCAGGCTGGCCTCGCGGTATCCGAAACTTCGCTGGTCGAAGCCTTGCTTGCACTCACCGAACTCGATGGCGAGCGGATCGACGCCATGCTCCAGGATCTGCTCCTGCACGGTGGGGAAATGCGGGTGCCGATGCGCCAGCTTGGCCCGGAAGAACGCATTTTCCGTGTTGCAGCCCCCAGCCGCATCGCTCGCAGCCGCGAACGGGTGATCGTGCTTGAAGCTATCGACGTATCAGAATTGCACCGGGCAGCCGATCTCAGACAAGCCGTGGCGCTGTTCATGGATCTCCAACTGCGCAACGATTTCGAGGCTATCATGCTCGGCAGCGAGCTGGCTTCGGACCCGCGGGTCACTGTGGAGCAGGTCCGCCCGATAGTATCGCGGATCACCGAAACCACTCGCCGTGCGATCGATCGCCTCGACGAAGTTGCAGAACTGGTGCGCGCGGATATCTGGAATCTGGCAGAGAGTAGCTATCCGGTCGACGCCCGCTCGGTTGTTATTGATGCGGTCGAACGCTCGCAGGAGTTCGCGCAGGAGCTTTCGGTCGAACTGGTGACCGAACTACCAGGTGCCAGCGGGTTCACGATCGCCGAACCGGCGGCGTTGGGGGCGATGATGCGCGCGATGCTGCGGGTGCTTATTGCCGACACTCCGCAAGGAGATACCGTTCGTCTGACGCTCGAAGAGCTCGAAGAACGCACACACATCCGGATATCCGGGGGCTTCGGCATCGCGCTCGAGCGCCTGTTGCAGCTATTGTCGGGCCAGGAGGGCGAAGCATTGGGTGAATTTCGCGCGATTTCGGACGGAATGTCCAAGGCTGTGCAATGGGATGCCAGCGTTTCCTATTGGGGGCGGGAAGCCGATGGATTTGGATTCAACATCGATCTGAGGCGAATTGGATGAGCGCACAACGCATTTTGATCGTCGACGACGATACGATCCTGAGCGGTCTGCTGCAGCTTACGCTGGAGCTGGAAGGCTATGCCGTCACGACTGCAGCCAACGGCGCGGAGGCATTGGCCAAGCTGCAAGTCGAAAAGTTTGAACTCATCATTCTTGATATCGTCATGCCGACAATGGACGGCATCAAGTTCCTGCGCGTTCTCGACGACAGCAATCTCGAGCGCCCGCCGATCATTGTCATATCCTCCAAGGCCGGCAATGAATTGACCGACCATTACCGATCGCTTGGCGTAGTCGGGATCGCTCGCAAGCCGGTCGAACCGAACCTGCTGGTACAACGTGTGACCGCAGCGCTGCAGGGCCAGCCATGAGTTAGTCGGGCGCATGGACCTATTCCCTCTCACCCTGTTTCCCGACGGCGCGCTGGCCAGTTCGGTCATCACCACCGTGTGGGTGGGGGTCTTCGTCCTGTGCTTCTTCAACCTTCGGTTCGGCTGGGTGCTCTCGGGCCTCGTCGTGCCAGGGTATCTCGTCCCGCTGGTAATCGTAAAACCGGTCGCCGCGCTGGTGATCGTGATCGAGGCGATCCTCACCTATCTGATCGTCTGGACATTCTCCGAAAAGATCAGCCGGGGACGATTTCCGGCGCTGTTCGGGCGTGACCGGTTCATGGGGCTGATCCTGGCAAGCATTGCGGTGCGGCTGTCGATGGACGGCGTGATTCTGCCCGAATTCGCCGACTGGCTGCAGGAGAATTTCGACCGCCGTTTCGACTGGCGCGACAACCTGCAGAGTTTTGGTCTCGTGATCATATCCTTGCTGGCCAACCAGTTCTGGAAGCCGGGACTGGGGCGCGGGCTGGCTGCGGCGGTCGTCACCATCGGCCTGACCTATCTGATCGTTCGCTTCGGGCTGATGGAATTCACCAATTTCCGGATGAGCGGTGTATCCTATCTCTACGAGGGTCTCGCCAGCTCGATCCTGGCCAGTCCCAAGGCCTATATCATCCTGACACTGACGGCGATGATCGCGAGCCAGGTCAATGTCCGGTACGGCTGGGACTTTTCCGGGATCCTCATCCCGGCGCTGATCGCGTTGCAATGGTATCAACCGACCAAGGTCCTGACTTCCTTCGCCGAGGCAATCGTAATTTATCTGATTGCGCGGGCCGTCCTCAAGATGCCCATGATGGCAAATGCGACCATCGAGGGCGGGCGCAAGCTGTTGCTGTTCTTCAACATATCCTTCGCGTGGAAGATGGTGGTCGGCTGGGCGGTGGTATGGGCCGGCCTCGACGTCAAGACGACCGACTTCTACGGGTTCGGCTATCTCCTCTCCACGCTGATCGCGATCAAGGCGCACGATAAGAATATCTTTCCGCGGCTGGCCCGTTCCACCCTGCAGGTGAGTCTGCTGGGCGCGATCTTCGGTAATCTGTTCGGTTTTGCGCTCTCGGCAGCGGTCACCAGGGGCAATTCCACCGACGACCCTGACAAAGCCGCCGCTGCCACCCCATCGCACACTCCGCGATTGGACAACTTGCTGGTGCAGGCCGTCGGGGATGCCCATGTCCGGCGACTGCGGGGCAAAGCACAGCCTCTCTCACCGGAATCCGCAGAGACGCTCTCCGGCCTCATCGAGATGTTCGAGGCAGGCATACCGGCGACCAGCCCGGCTTTCGACCTTACGGCCGACGACTGGCGCGTTCAGCGTGTCGAAGGCGGGCATTTCGCAATCATCCGGGCCGACGGTGCCGGGGCGGAAACGCTGGTGTTCAATCCATCGGCCAGTCGCGACCTTGCGATCGTCGTGCCTGACCCGACCACTTTGCCCGGGCTCGGCCTGGCGGGGCGGGAGTTGCAACGCGCAGAAGATGCGCGCTGGCTTGTGATTGCCGCACCGACGCCTTCCACGGCTCTGATCGAGACTGGCGTGGTCGATGTCTTCAGGTCCACCAGCAATGACGCAAGGCTGAGGCTGGAGGGGGATCGCGGCGCGGTCGGTTCGCAGGCCATCTTTGCCGATCGTTCGGCCAGCGCAGCCGACATTTCCGCCTTGCGTAAAACGCTGCCGGGGCTCGCGGTAACGCTCCGGGCCACTGCCACACAAAGGATCGGTGACGTGGCCCGCATCGTGCTCGACCAGAATTCAGTCGAAAGCCTGTCGCGGACGGTTTTTGCGGATGAGGGTCACGGGCAGGCCGGTCTGGTGCGCTGCACCATGCCGCGGGCAGGCAATCTTTCGAGGGGGTGGAGCGATCTGGGCCAGCTCGCTTACCTCCGCTTCGAGATCACCCGGCCGATGCTGGCGAGCGTGCGCGAAGGATCAAAGCCTGCAATTGCCGTCGCGGCGGCACGGTTGGGCGGGTTCGAGCTGGACCGGTGCCGACTGGCCGGCCGCAACCAGTGGCGGCTCCATGCCCCCTTGCGTGACGAAGGCAGCGCTTTTTTTGCCGAGGGCGAGGAGCTGGACAAGGTGGTCTTGAGCTATCGTTCACCAGATAGCGCGCTTGCTGCACGCATCGGCGCGGCGACTTTTAGCAGATGGGAAGGCGACGCATTGATCGTGGCCCCACGAAGCGACACCCTGTTTCGGTCTTCGCGGTCAAGCTTTGACGTGTTGTGGCAGAGCGTGGTTCGAGCGCAGGAGCGAAGCGACCAGGTCTCGATTCTCCAGCTTCGCGAAGCGCCAGCTTCGGCCTTGCTTCGGAAACTTACGCAGGAGGTCGTGATTGCGCGCGATCGGGTCGGCGCGCCGGACGCGGATTTTGAACCCTTGCTTAGTGCGATGCGGAATGCGGGCCTTAGGGCCGAGTTGGCAGATGCAGATCCGCGCTGGGCGGGCTTCGAGAGACGCCCGGGAACAGCGCTGCGCTATCTTACCCAAACGAGTGGGCGTCGCTATGCAATTGGCTGGGTGATTATGCCGGAGCAGGTGCCATGAGCCTCAGTTTCCTGACCCGCCTGATCGTGTTCCTGGCTGCGTTGACACTCGTTGCCGTGGGCGGATGGCAGTTCGGCCCGACGCTCGCGAGCTATCTGGCTGAGGCGCAGTCCTCCACAACCCTCGACGCCGATATCGATGACCGCTCCATCGTTTACCGAATGCGCAGCGACCGCCCGCTTGAATTTGCGTCGAGCCAGCCGATCGATGTCGTGCGCGGGCTGGTCCAGGCTTCGGTCGCCCGCGACCAGCGCGCCCGGGTCGAAGGGTTCGTCTATTCCATCGAAGTAACCTTGTTCGGGATCGACGGCGCCCTGCTCGACCAGCATGTCGTGGCCCTGCACTCGGATGCACCTGATTCTGTATTCGCCACGGGTGAGACTTGGCGGTTCTTTCGCGACCGGCCTGAACTGGCGGCCGGCATGGATGAAATCGTGGTCGAGGCATCAGCTCCGATAGGCCGGTCGCAATGGCGTCTTGTCGATGCCGATCCGGCAGTGCGAGCCGTCGATATTCGCGTCTACGAGCGCCGGCCGCTTCTCGCATCGCAGGCGCTGACAAACTTTCATCGCCGCAGCGCGGAAGAGCAGGAAATGCTCGCTTTGGGCAATGCCTTCCCGCCCGACATGATGACGGGCGAGGAAATGGCTTATGCAGCCATCAATATGTGGCGCCCGCTCGGCCCGGCCGGCATCGCCGGACGCGCCTATGAGGCGCTTGTGCTGTACGAGGGCACGCGTCGTGGCCGGACAAGGGTGAGGGAGTAATGCGTCGTGCACCATTCGCAATCCTTGCCGGGATGGGCCTGACGGTGCTGGCCGGACTTACCGCCGTGCTATTTCCGCCGATGCGCGATGCGATCGGAATCACGGTGCCTGGTGCATCGGATCTGGCGGCCAGCGAGGCGCTGTTCGACCGCGCGCTTGATGGCGGCACGGCGGCGACACAGCAGCGCTATTCCCAGCCGGCCGGCTTAACGGTTCTGCCGATGGACCAACAATGGCAAGGCACCTTGTTGAAGGAACCCGACGGGCAGTGCGAAGGGCGGGGGATCTATCTCGTGCGCGAGCCGCACACGGCTGTATCTCTGGCCCTGACCGCGCCACACCGCGGTGCCGATCTCCATACCGGTACCTTGGCAGCGCAATTGTTCACTGAATCGAACGCGGCCGCTGCGGCGTGGAACTCGGCGCCGCGGCGACCGACCTCCGACTGTCCTTCGGCCATCGACCTTGCACGCGCAGGGGACCATCCTTTCACCATTTTTGCGCTGGCATTTGCCAAACGCCATCCAGAGGGGCGGATAGTCCAGCTGCATGGTTTCGACCGCGCCCGGCGACGTGATGCCGCCAGCAGCGAAGCGAGCATCATTGTCAGCAACGGAACCTCCAGCCCTGACAAGCGGCTGCTTGATCTCGCCGACTGTCTGAGCCTTGCATTCAATCCGCTTCCGGTCCGCGTATTCCCGCTGGAAACCAGCGAACTCGGCGCGCTTTCCAATGCACAAGGCTCTGACCTGGGCGATGCTGGTTTCGACGGTTTCGTCCATCTCGAAATGGCTGTCGACCTGCGGCTCGCATTGACTCGCGATGCCCAGCTGCGCGCAAAGCTGCTTGGCTGTCTCGTTACGGGCCTGCGCGGATGAAGCCGCCGACCCTTCTCGATCTGACGGCGCGCCTCGAGCATGGCTATGCCCCGCGGCTCGCGCCAATTTATGCAGATCTGCGCGACGAAGTGTTGGCTTATGCGCAGGACCGGGCCGACCCGTCGCAGGCCCGCCGCCATGCCGAGGTACTGGCGCACTTCTGTGAGCGACAGGTGGAACGACTGGCCGAACTGGCCAAGGCCGAGGCATCCTTCCAGGCCCGCTATGCCAGTGCACTCGATGAATCGGAAAAAAGGGCAGCAATCCTTGCCTTTGTCACCGAGCTGGGTGCTACCTCCCGGCAACAACGGCGCGATAGCAAGGCCTTCGACAAGTACTTCGATGCCGATGCCGCGCTAGAGCGCTTCACAAAGCGGAGCGGCGAACGTGAGCGTGCGCTGGCTTACGGGCTGGAACGTCTCGGGATCGCCATGCGGCAGGCGGTGTCCGAATCGCAGGACATTTTCGTCAGCACCTTCTTTGCCGAGACCTACCTTCCGCTGCTGGCCCGTATTCGGGCGTGGCCCGGCGATCCGCGCGTGCGACAGGCAGCCCATATCTGCGTGCGCGAAATGGCCGCGGGGATCGACCAGCGTGTATGGGCATCCTGGTTCGACAGTCTTCTCAGCGCGACACGCCGGGTCTGCCTCGACGATAACGAGGCGGTGTGGACGCAATGCGCGGCAATCGATGCCTTGCTCGAGCTCTCGCCCCAATCGCTACCCTCGGTGATCGATCGCAAGCTGGCGGGCGACCTAGCGGGCAAGCCCGAAACGCAACGCGACAAGGCGCTGTTCGTCCAGCGTCACCTGGTGCGTCTGTTGTGCCGCAACTTCGATCGCAATGCCAAATTCGCACGCTACATCCCGATCCTCGCCAACAGCCCCGAAGGTGCGGTGCGCCAGGTTTTTGCCGAGTGTCTGCATCACTTGCCGCCAGAACAGGCGAAGGGCCTGATGACCCGCCTGCGTGTGGACCGCGACCACCAGGTTCGCGCGGCGGTATTCGCAAATCCGCCTGCCATTATCCCGGTGGTCGGCGCCCAGGCCTATGTGGCCCATATCGCCCGCATTCTCACGCATGATGACCATGAATTCGTGCTGCGGATCGCGCTGGATGCGGCAGCTGCGACGATGCAATTCTTGCGCAATTGCGAGCGCGATTCCCTGGCCGAGGCCGGCGACACCATCAATGCTGGTCTGTCGAAGCTGCAGGAGCGCACCAGCAACGGAAAGGTCCTGCGCTGGCTCGACGAGGCACGCGAGCGCACCTGGCTTTTAGGTGATCCCGAAGCTCTGGAGATCGCCGCGATATTGCAACAGGCGATGGACGGGCTGATGGAAGGGCGCCTGCGGCGAGCGCGGGCCTTGCGCCCGTACCTCGAGGAGGACCGCGAGCGTGTAGGCCGGACCATGGCCATAGTTGCGCAGCGCGACTTCGGGATCTCGCTCGATCCATCGCGTTTCTGCTCGTTGCAGCGGGGCGAATTCTTCCGCCGGCGCCTGTGGCGGATCCTGTTCGAGGGTCGCAATAGCTCGACCGACAAGCGACAAGCTTTCCGGCACGCCATCGGGCGCGACTATCACGGCACGATGTGGGCGCCGAGTGCACGGATGGCGGAATTGGCCCCGACCAAGGTGCCAGGCGAACCGTTGTTCGAAAGCAGCGAAGGCGGCTGGCGCAACTATCTGCCGCTTCTCGATCAGGTCCTGTCGGCGCTCGACAAGGGAACGACCTGCGAAATCTACACCAGCGCAGGAATTACCAGCATCACGCCACCCGCCGGCATTGTCCGGCGCACCCGCGCATTCTGGAAGCTTTCCCGCGACTTTCCGCGACTGGCGTCGTTGCGCAACCGTGATCCGCAGGAATTTGTGGCTGCCATGCGTGCGCTGCAGGTCGAAATATCGTTCCGCCCCTATCGCCGTGCGGCCACCGAGCCCAATCCGCAGGTCGTTCGCTTGTACGGTGTCGGCGGCGCATTTGCCGCCGTACCTGTCCTGTGGGACCGTGCAGTGGCATATTTCTCGACCGTTTTTGCCAACAACCTGCTCGAACTGGGTGTGTTTCTCGGCCTCGCGAGCCTCTGGTTCTTTGGCAGGCATATTGCGCTTGGCATCCATGCGCGGCGTTTGCGTAACCGGTTAAGCCTGGTGCTGGGCGGTTGGGGGACACGCGGGAAATCGGGTACCGAACGCTTGAAAGCGGGATTGGTCAATGCGCTGGGCCCATCGATCGTCTCGAAGACCACCGGGTGCGAAGCGATGTTCCTGTTGGGGCAGCCCTTTGGTGAACTGACCGAGATGTTCCTGTTCCGCCCCTATGACAAGGCGACGATCTGGGAGCAATATAACCTTCTCAAGACCTCCGATGGCCTCGATACGCGGGTGTTTCTGTGGGAATGCATGGGCCTCAACCCTGCCTACGTGAAGGTGCTGCAGCAGGACTGGATGCGTGACGATATCGGCACCATCACCAACACTTATCCCGACCACGAGGACGTGCAGGGCCCGGCGGGGCGCAACATCCCCGAAGTGATGTGCGAGTTCATCCCGCCCGATTCGCTGTTGCTCACGACCGAGGAGGAAATGCTCCCGATCCTGGCCGAGGGTTCGGACCGCGCCCGTACCGAAATGCGGGCGGTGACGTGGAAGGAGGCCGGCCTCGTCCATCAGAGCCTGCTCGACCGCTTTCCCTACGAAGAACACCCCTACAATATCGCGCTGGTCACCGAGATGGGAGCTGAACTCGGTCTCGAGGCGGATTTCTGCGTCAAGGAAATGTCCGACCGGGTCGTTGCCGACCTTGGCGTCCTCAAGACCTATCCGCGCTCGCACATCAAGGGACGCACGCTGGAATTCGTCATGGGGATGTCGGCCAATGAGCGCTTCGGGGCCATGGGTAATTGGGAACGGATGGGCTTTGCCGAACACGATCTGTCCCGCGATCCGGAAATCTTCGTCTCCACCGTGGTCAATAACCGCGCCGACCGCGTACCGCGTAGCCGTGTCTTTGCGCGCATGCTGGTGCATGACGTGGCGGTCGACCAACATGTGCTGATCGGTTCCAACATCGAGGGCCTGCTCGGTTTCATCGAGGAGGAGTGGCAAGCCTATGTTGCCGACCTCACATTGACGGAAGAAGGCGTCGAGCCCGCGGCCAAGTTGGAGGCGCTCGCACGGCACCAGAGGATCCCGGTCACTATCGAGCAGCTGGAAGGCAGGCTTGCTGCCATGATTGCGGGCGTGGGCGGCGGGGAGCAGGCTGATCAGGCGCTAGAGGCTGCGCGAGGGGGTGATCTTGCGGGCTGGCTCAACAAGGCCGGCATCTCTCATGCCGATGCCATCGCGAGCTTTCACGCAAACCAAGCAGAACTGTTCCGCGAATACAGTGCGTTGGCTGAAGCAGCAGCGCGCGGAAATGCGGACGACCAGGCGATGCGCACGCTGCTCGGCAAGGCATTTCACACCAAGCTCCTGCCGGTCCATGATTTCTACATCAAGGGCGAGGAGATTGTCCGTCTGATCGCCGAGAAAACGCCGCCGGGACTCGTGAACCGGATCATGGGAATGCAGAATATCAAGGGCACGGGGCTCGACTGGGTCTATCGCTGGCAAGCATGGGAACTGGTCGCGCGCGCCTGCGACCAGCTCGGTGACGAGGATCCCGGCGTGGTAGAAAAAGGTTTCCGGTTCCTCGCATCCTTCCGCGAGTTCGGCGTGTTGAGCGACGCGGCGGTGCGCAAGGCAGCGGCAAAGCTGCGCGGACGGCTTGACCAGATTCCTGCCATTTCTTCGCCACAGGTTGATGCCCTGGAAGCCAGCCTCGCCGCGCAATTGGCCATGTTCGACACGCCTGACCCAGCCGAAGTCGCTGCTGCGGCTCCGGAGGGCGGGGCGCTTTCGTCGCTGGGTGCGGCAATCGTAACCTTTGTCGAAGCCTTCATCGATGCTGGCGACGCCGTGCGGAGACGGCGCAAGACCGATCGCATCTACAAGGCGCTGATCGAGGAACAGATTTCGAGCCAGCGTGCCGCTGCCGAACTGAAGAAACTGACCTCGCGTCAGAAGGGTGGCTGGCTGGCGAGCGATTTCCGTGAACTGACAGGCAGACTGTCGGGCGCATTGCGCGGATCGTAAGGCGCCGGCGTGCGGTCTTATCAGAACCGGTAACCTAGCGTCAGCCCGAGGCGGATCGCGTCGTTGTCGTACCGCGTATCATTTGATTGGCGCAGCCTGTATTCGGCATTTGCTTCGGCGAAGAACCCGCCCCTGGTGCTGCTGTAGGCCAGTTCGATTCGTGGCGCGACATAGCTGTCGGCCCGCAGGTCGCCCCGAGGATCGCCGACTGCCACGCGATCATCATAGGACCACTCACGATATTCGATCGAGGGGCGGAGGCGGAGGCGTTTGGCAATCGGA
This sequence comes from Sphingomonadaceae bacterium, assembly GCA_004282995.1. Classification (GTDB taxonomy): domain Bacteria; phylum Pseudomonadota; class Alphaproteobacteria; order Sphingomonadales; family Sphingomonadaceae; genus Parerythrobacter. The sequence goes on along the minus strand of SHLU01000004.1, from coordinate 14,755 downwards.
CGGCTGTATTTAAGGCGTACGACACTGCGCTGGTAACTACGCCGCGGTGAATCATCGCTGTTCATGACATCGTGGCGCGCATCGATCCGCAGCCAGTGATAGGAACCGAGGCGGCGGTTATATTGCGCCGCGAAATTCCATCCCGTGCCTTCGGCAGGCGTGCTTAGATCGTATTCGCGGGCGCGATAATCGGCATAAAGGCGCACACGATCTTTGCCCTCCTGCCATTGGAGCCGTAACCCGGCGCTGGTCTGGTCGGCGCTGCTCGATTCAAGCACCCCGATATTTTCGATTCGGCGAAGGCGCACGCGCATTTCCACGGAGTCGGACAACTCCTGCCGGAGCTCGACCGCGCCGCCATAGCTGCTGCGGTCACTGCGGGTTTCGTCATTGAAAGCAAAATGGCCCGCTTCGAGTTCGACCCGCGCTCCCGTTGTCTCGCCAAGGTCGAAATCGAGCCCGATCTCGCCGCCCACGGCGAATCCCGAGCTGTCGATCTCCTCATCTTCGTCGAAATCCAGATCCGACTGGACCACGCGAAAAGTAACCTGGGCGTAAGGGTCGACAGCGATGGGGCCGTTGTCCTGCGCCCCGACCTGCGCCGGCAATGCAATGACGGCGGCTGCGAGCGCCAGTGTGCCCAGTTTACGGAAGGGGGGGAACCACGGCATAGTTCAGATCCGCCGTTCGATTGCCAGTGCAGCCCGTTCGATGACCTCACGCAGATTGCCGCTTTCGAAGAAAGTCGCCATCAGCTCGATTTCGAGCTGGCGCGCTTCCTCGCCGAGTTCGGTTTCGCCGAAGGAGCCGGCAGTGCCAGCCAGTTGATGCAGTATCCGGCGCAATTCGACGATGATCTTTTCTGACAGATCGCCAGTCTCGAGGGCCGTCCGCAAGGCGGCGAGCGTGGTCACCTTCCGTTGGCGGAACTGCCCGGCGAGCGCATCAAAAGCGGCCGGACGCATGGCTCGCACCCGGCAAGGTGAGCGGTGTCCCCAGGCCTGCATCGTGGCCCGCAGGCTGTCGAGCGATACCGGTTTTTCCAGAAACGCCTGCATGCCAGCTTGTCGATAGGTCCGCACCTCTTCGATATTGGCGGACGCGGTAATGGCGATGATCGGCAGTTCATGCGCGGAAATCCCATCGGCGCGCAACCGGGTAGCGGTTTCGATTCCGTCGAGAATCGGCATCATGATATCGAGGAGAAGCAGCGAATAGGGTGAATTGGCAGCGATGGCTGATTGCACGGCTTCGATAGCTTCGAGACCATTGGCCACGATATCCATCTTGATGGATAGCCGGTCTGACATGGCCTGCAGCATTTCCGCGCTGATCCTGGTGTCTTCGGCCAGCAGAACGCGCAGCGGCGCGGGGTCCGCGACGCTGCCGAGCGAGGTCGGAGGGTCAGGTTCGAGGCGAACCTGAGCAGTTGGAGACAGTTCCTTCACAGGCTGCGATATCGCAGCCCATGGTTAATTTCGGACTAAAGAATATGCGAAGGCAGCCAATTATGCCCGCAAGGGAAAGGGGGCGCAGCCGACCGGGTTGGCTTCAACCCCCGACTACGCCAAGGCGTCAGCCATAAAGCCCTATTTTCCTTTAATATATTTGACCGGCTTGGCTTTGCTCTTGATGTAGCGGACCTTCGCCTTGGGTTTCGGTTGCGGGTGGTAATGTGGCTTGGGCTTGGCGTGGCTGGTCTTCTCGACCTCGACCCATTCCTCTGTCACGACTTCGCGCACGACGGGAACCATCGCCTGGTGATGAACGACCACGGTGGTCTGCGGGATCACGACATAGGCGCCGCTCCAGCCCCAGGACTGCTGCCAGCCGCCACCCTGCCAACCTGTGTGCCAGCCGCGCTGCCAATTGCCCTGCCAGCCGTTCCACCCTTGCGGGTAAGGCTGCCAGACCTGGCCGTAACCGGGCCAGACGCCGCCATTGGCGTAGCTGTCTTCGTAGGTCCGCAGCCACCGCTTGCAATCCCGCTTGGTACCGTCACCGCCAGCGAGCGCGATAGCCTGGCCGATAAACAGCCCGACAAGGCCACCCACACCAGCCCCGATCAGCGTTCCGCCAAGCCGCTCGCCATCGGCAACGCGGTTGCCGATCACGCCGCCTGCAACTGCGCCGAGCAGGCCTCCGCCCACGGCACCGCGATCTGCCTGCCGCCGCCGGTCGCGCAAATAGGCGCGGCAATCGGCTATCCAGGCATCACGGTCGACCACCGGCGGCATCGGAGGATAGCCATGACCGCTGGGATATTGAGAATGCTGAGGCTGGGCATGGTTGCCCTGCTGATGGGCCTGATGCGAGTGATGGGTCTGATGCGAATGAGGAGCCGGTTGCGCTGATTGCCCATGGTAATGACCCGCTGGCGGGTGCGATGCTGACGGCACGGCGGCTGGCACCGGCTGCGTGTATTCGACTTCGTAATTCTGCTCGACCGGGGCGTTCTCGTAAGGCGTATAAGCCTCGACGGTCGGCGTAGCCTGCACAACGGGTTCGCGAACGAAAACCGTTTCCGGTTCAGCCACGATTACCGGCTTGGCCTTCTCGTAGACCTGCTGTTCATAGCTCATCTGCTGGGCAAGCGCCGGCGTAGCGGCAATCATGGCTCCGGCAGCAACTCCGGACGCGGCAATCAGGCGTGGCAAGGCTCTCGACATCGCAGTTTCCTCTTTTCAGCGGTCGAACCGCGCAATTGTGCGCGACTCCACGGCGTTAAGAGAAAAGTTACCATAAGCGGCCCGCGAGTCACGGTAGAGGGGGGCTTTGTCCCGTTACGGGTCAGAAAGTCAGCTAACGCGGCTTAACCAAGGGCATGAACGCCCGGCCACTAGATCCGGTCGGCGATGCGCAGGGCCAATTGCTCGATCCCGGCGGCGTCAGCTTCGGCAAAGCGCGCAAGATCAGGCGAATCGAGGTCAATGACCGCGATGACCTCGCCTTTGCGGATCACGGGTACCACCAGTTCGGAGCGACTGGCGCTGTCACACGCGATGTGGCCAGGGAAGGCGTGCACATCCTTGATGCGCTGGGTCGTTCCGGTTGCGGCTGCCGTTCCGCACACGCCCTGCCCCAAGGGAATACGGATACACGCCGGTCGCCCGACAAACGGGCCGAGCACCAGTTCGCCGTCCACAACCCGGTAGAATCCGGCCCAGTTGAGGTCGGGGACGAACTCCCAGATCAGCGCCGACAGATTGGCCATGTTGGCGATTGCATCAGGCTCCCCATCGGTCAACGAATGGGCAGCATCGGCCAACTGGCGATACCGCTCGTCGGGCGCAAGTGTCGTATCGGGAGCGAAATCATACATCAGCAGCGATCTACGCGCTGGCCTGTAATGTGCAAGCACCTGCCAGGGCCAACCGTGCAAATCATTTGTAGCGCGCCGATAGCTCGCCTATCCCCGCGTGCATGAACTGGATCAAGAAACTCCTCATCGCCCTTCTGGTAATCATCCTGCTGCTGGGAGCCATCGGCTATTGGCTAACTCGCGGCAACACTGCCGAACTTTCGGTAGAGGCGGTAACCGGCACTGATCCTACCCTGTCGGAACCGCAGGAAGAATCCTTCCCAACGGTCAGGATCGCCAAGCCGGTCGGGTGGGGAGATGGCGAAATGCCTGACGCAGCCGAAGGTTTGGAAGTCGTCCGATTCGCCGAGGGGCTCGACCACCCACGTGTGATTCACACTCTTCCCAATGGTGATGTTCTTGTCACCCTTACCCGCGCCCCGGCGAGCGAAGGGGGCGACGATTCGATCATGGGTGCGATCCGTAATTTTATTGCCGGGATCCTGTTTGCGCAGGCCGGCGCCGGGGGCGAATCCGCCAATGAGCTGGTGCTGCTGCGCGATGGTGACGGCGACGGGCGGGCAGAAATCCGGCGCACCATACGCGACGATCTCGATTCCCCTTCGGGCATCGCATGGGCTGATGGCACGCTCTACATCGCCAATCATGATGCGGTGCTCGCCTTCGACTACGAATTGGGCGCCGAAAGCGTCGCGGGTGAGGCGCGTAAGCTGATGGACCTGCCGCCTGGCGGCGGACACTGGATGCGCAATATCGAATTGAGCCCCGACAGCAGCAAGCTCTACGTCGCGGTCGGCTCGGTCTCCAATGTCGGTGAGCAGGGCATGGAGGTCGAGGAAGGCCGCGCCATGATCTGGGAATACAATCTCGAAACCGGGGTTGCCCGGCAATATGCGGTCGGATTGCGCAATCCCAACGGGCTCGACTGGAACCCGATGTCGGGTGAATTGTGGACCACTGTGAACGAGCGCGACATGCTCGGTTCGGACCTCGTGCCCGACTATCTGACCAATGTTCCTGCCGGTTCACAATATGGCTGGCCGTGGGTCTATTGGGGCGACACGCTTGATGCCCGGGTCAAGGCGAGGCGTCCCGAGTTCCTGGTCGAATATACCCGTCGTCCCGAGTATGCGTTGGGTCCGCATGTGGCTGCACTAGGCCTCGTTTTCAGCGGGGAAGGTAACCTCATGGGTGAATCATTCGGCCGCGGCGCGTTCATCGCCCGGCACGGATCATGGAACCGCAAGCCGCCGTCGGGCTACGATGTGGTCTATGTCGCTTTCGACGAACGCGGCAATCCGCAAGGCCTGCCCGTGCCTCTGCTGACCGGCTTCCTGAAGGATGACGGCACTACGCGTGGTCGCCCGACCTGGGTCGAATGGGCAGGCGATGGCTCGCTTCTTGTCAGCGACGATACTGCCGGAATCATCTGGCGCGTGGCGGCATCGGGGGCGAAGCCGGCAGCTGCACCGCCGCGCTACGAGACCACCAGCCTGCCAGCGCGTGATTCCCTAGATGGTGATCCGCGCGCACGGTTTCGCGAAGACTATGCGCGCCAAACCAATCCGCAGGCGCAGTAGGCCGCAACCGCCTTAGAGCTCTCGCCCGGCGCGGCCCGCCAACTCGGTGACAAATTGCCACGCTGTGCGACCGGAGCGTGCACCGCGCTGCTTCGCCCATTCGAGTGCATCGCCAGTTTCATATACCAGTCCCAGCGGCTCGGCATGGGCAGCGACGATTTCGAGATAGACCGGCTCGCTGCAGGGGTGGAACCCCAGAACCATGCCAAACCGATCGGCCAGCGCGAGCTTGTCGTCGACCAGGTCCCGTTCGTGCAGGGCAGCTTCTGCCTCGCCCGCCAGCCGTGACAGGATCGAGCGGCGATTGGTGGTCACCGCCAGCCGCGTATTTGCGGGCCTCGCCTCGACACCCCCTTCGAGCCAACTCCTCAATGCACGCGGTCCCAGCGTGTCGTCTTCGGCGAAGGCAAGGTCATCTATGAACAACAGAAACGGTCGATCAATGCCGCCGAGCAGATGAAACAGTCTCGGCAGATCAGTCAGCGCGCCGACACCAAGCTGCACCAGCCCGAGATCTCCGCCCCGCGCCTGCGCATCCGCTACGGCTGAGCGGATCAGCGCCGACTTGCCCATGCCGCGCGCGCCCCACAGCAACATGTCATGCGCGGCATGACCTGCCGACAGCCGACCTATATTGCCAATGACGGCATCGCGCTGACGATCGATCCCGCAGAAACAGGAAAGCGGGGGCGCTTCGATGGCCTCGATGCTGCGGGCTTGGTGGCTGGTCCAGACAAAAGCGGGCGCGAGTAGCCAATCGATCGGCGACCCAGCCTGTCCGCGCTGCTCAAAGACAAGCCGTTCGAGCGCGTCCGCAATCCGGGCAAGGGGGTCACCCTGGTCGGTCACTGCACCGCCACTCAGCCTGTCAGCAGTTCTGGATCAAGCGCATAGAGCAGGTCGGCCCCGCCAATCGCCGAAGCCTTTAGCCCGCTGGCCTCGGCCACGATCCGGTCGAGAAAGAAGCGCACCGTGACAGGCTTGGTCCGAGCCAGCGAAGGCGCTGCGCCGTTGTCGACGGCTGCCAGCTGCTTCAGCAATTGCCAACCTGCCACCGCGACCGCGCACATGGTGGTGAAAGGCACACTGCCGGCGAGCCGATCGTCGAGGCTGGCATTTTCGCGCATCCATCGGGCAATGGCTGCGCAATCGCCTGCCAGAGCGAACAGCGCCGGTTCTTCGCCGGCGTCGCGGGCAATCTCTTCGAACAGGCCGATGAGCGCTGCTCCGTCTTCCAGTCCCAGCTTGCGGGTGACGAGGTCTGCCGCCTGGATGCCGTTGGTGCCTTCGTAGATAGGAGCAATACGAGCGTCGCGGTAATGCTGTGCGGCCCCGGTTTCCTCGATGAATCCCATTCCGCCGTGGATCTGGACCCCGATGCTGGCGACTTCGATGCCGATATCGGTCCCCCAGGCCTTGATCATCGGGGTCAGGATTTCACCGCGCGCCCTTGCCGCCTCATCGCCCAGAGTACCGCGATCGACCTGACCCGCGGTGTAATAGAGCAGGGCCCGCGCGCCCTCGGTAAGCGCTTTCATCCGCAGCAGCATACGCCGCACATCGGGATGTTCGATAATCGCCACAGGTGCCTTGTCGGGTGACCCGGCGCGCGCTGACTGGATTCGCTCTGCAGCAAAATGCGCCGCCTGCTGGGTGGCGCGTTCACCGATCTGCACGCCCTGGTTGCCGACATTGATCCGGGCGTTGTTCATCATCGTGAACATTGCCACCAGGCCGCGATTCTCGGCCCCCACCAGTTCACCGATGCATTCGTCATTGTCGCCGTAGCTCATTACGCAGGTCGGCGAGGCATGGATGCCGAGCTTGTGCTCGAGGCTCACCGCGCGCAGATCGTTACGCTGCCCCAGCGCACCATCGTCACCGACCAGATATTTGGGCACCACGAACAGCGAAATGCCGCGTGTGCCCTCGGGTGCGCCCGGCGTGCGGGCCAGCACGAGGTGGATGATATTCTTGGCCAGCTCGTGATCGCCCCAGGTGATGTAGATTTTCTGGCCCTGGATGCGATATTTGCCCGCATGCTCGCCATCCTCGATGGGCGTTGCGGTGGCACGCAGAGCGCCGACATCGCTGCCGGCCTGCGGCTCGGTCAGGTTCATCGTGCCCGACCACTCGCCACTCACCAGCCGGGGCAGGTACCTCGCCTGCTGCGCCTTGCTGCCGTGGTGTTCGAGTGCTTCGATCGCCCCGACTGACAGCATGGGCAGCAGGTTGAAAGCCATGTTGGCGGTGCCGAGGTTTTCGAGCACGTTGCAGGCCAGCGTGAAGGGTAGTCCCTGCCCGCCAAAATCGGCCGGCGAGGCAATGGCGTTCCAGCCCTGCTCGACATAATGCTGATAGGCTTCGGCAAAGCCGTCGGGCAGGCGCACCACGCCGTTTTCAAGCCTGGCACCTTCGAGGTCGCCAACCCGGTTGAGCGGAGCCCATTCCCCCGCTGCGAATTGCCCTACGCCCTCGACAATGGCCTCGACCATGTCGGGCTCGGCGGCGGCGAAGCGCTCGCTTCGGGCCAGCTCCTCGATGCCGGCATTGGCACGAATGGCGAGCAACTGGTCCTGGGTGGCCGGGGTATAGGGGGTCAATGGGAAGGGTCCTTGAACTGCGAAGTGGCTTGGAAAGTCGCCGCATCAGATATAGCGCACCAGCATGACGGGCAAGAACGCTACGGAAATGCTGCAGCCAGATGGGGCCGGAATCGCTCGCGCTGCAGAGATTCTCCAGCGTGGCGGCTTGGTCGCCGTGCCGACCGAGACGGTCTACGGGCTCGCCGCGAGGGCCGATAATGCCGATGCGGTGGCGCGGATCTATAACGCCAAAGGGCGACCAAGCTTCAATCCGCTGATAGTCCATGTCGCCGAATTGGCGGCGGCGGCGCGGCTGGCGAGGTTGGATGACCGAGCAGAGAAACTGGCTGCGCACTTCTGGCCCGGCCCTCTCACGCTGGTCTTGCCGCTGCGCGAGGATGCCGGCCTGGCCGGAGCGGTTACCGCCGGGCTTCCGACGTTGGCGTTGCGTGTGCCCGACCATCCGACCATGCAATCGCTGTTGCGTGTGCTCGACGGACCAGTGGCTGCGCCCTCTGCCAATGCAAGCGAGACCGTCAGCCCGACCAGCGTGGACCATGTGCTCAAGACGCTGGATGGACGGATTGATGCTGTGATCGATGCGGGCGCCACGCAGCGCGGGCTGGAATCGACCATTGTCGCGCTACGCCCCGATGGCAGCTGGAACCTGTTGCGCGCAGGGCCGGTCGGCACGGAAGCGATTGCCGCAGTGCTCGGATCGCCGCCAGCCGGGGCTTCTTCCGGTGTCGAAGCTCCTGGACAGCTCGAACGACATTACGCGCCGGGCAAGCCCGTGCGGCTCGATGCTCGATCGGCGCGGGAAGGGGAATTCCTGCTTGGTTTCGCGAGCGTGGGAGGCGACTGGCAGTTATCCGGCAGCGGTGACCTGGCAGAGGCTGCAGCGCGGCTTTATGCTGGCTTGCATGCCGCGGCGGAAGCAAATGCTCCGCGCATCGCGGTCGCTCCGATCCCGGACGAGGGGCTGGGGGTGGCGATCAACGATCGCCTGCGCCGAGCGGCGGCCTGATCAATCCTCGCCGTCGCCCGATTCGGCCGGGAGCGAGCGCACCAGCACCTGCATTTCCTCGTAGGTACGGCGGGCATCGTCACAGGCGCTGCGTTCGCCATCAAGGCAATCCTTGCGCTGTTTCTCATACCGACGATCGAGCTTGCCGACCCGCTCTTCGCGTTTGCGCACTTCGCGTCCGCGTTTCTCGTCAGCCTCGGACTGGCTGGTCGTCGCGAGATCCACGCCTTTGCTGACGATGCGAACGGGCGCGGTCGCCACATTGAACGCGGTCTTGGCCAGACACCCCTGCAAAGTGAGGCTGGCAGTGCCAATCAGGATGAGGTGGGCGATACGCATGGAGGGCTCCTAGCTTCCAGCCCGCAGCAGTATCAAAGCACGGTTAGCAATCCCTGAATGTTCTAGCTTTCGGTTGTTTCGTCCCTGTCATCATCGCTGGCCGATTGGCCGGTAGATGCTCCAGCAGCGTCGGCAGCTTTGCAAGTCAGCGAGCCGGAGCCCATCGACTTGATCGTGCAGGTGGCGGTCCCGGTGACAGTTATATCACCCGAGCCGGCGACATTGGCTTCGACTGTGCCATCGGACGCGAATTGTGCATCGCCAGAGCCAGCTACACTTATTTCTGCGGTTTCCACTTGCAGGCCAGCCATTCTGGCCGCGCCCGATCCGGCAATGGTGAGGTCAAGCCTTCTGGCCATACCTGCTGCCTCGAAATCGCCGGACCCGGCAATCGTCACATCCAGCGAATCGACGGCAATATTGCCCGCCAGAGCGCTTCCGGAACCAGCGATGGTGACTTCGGCGTTTTCGCCCAGTCCGGGCATTTCAACCTTGCCCGAGCCTGCGACAACGACTTTGTCGGGCAAAGGCATGGTCACGCGCACGATAGCGGTGCCGTCACGCTTCCAGGTACTCTGCTCGCGCATGATGCCAAGCGTCGCGTCCTCAAGGGTGAAGCGCATGGAATCGACAATTTCCTGGTCGCCCTCGACATTGATCGACAGGCTCTCGCCTTCTGTCACCACCACAGTATCTGCGCCGGCAAGCACGATACCGGTCGGAGCCGGGCCGCTGGTGTCGAGATCGGCAAGCGGCACGCCTTCCGAACCGGTTAACGAAATATCCATCCCGTCACAGCCGGTTGCCGCCAGGCCGAGACCCATGGCGGCGATTGGCAAGAGCTTTCTGAAAAGGCGGTCGAGCATCAATCCCTCCAAACGTTGTGTATTGTCGCTATAATACACCGATACGGTGGTTGCAAGTCTGGCGGGAACACGAAAAAGGGGCCGCCCCATTGCTGGAGCGGCCCCTCGTGTTGTTCATCCGGATGCCGGATCAGGCGTCTTCGCTATTCTCGTAATACTGCGGCGCATGTTCGCGCAGCACGTCGAGGATCTTTTCGAGCGCGGTTGCCTCGTCGGTTTTCTCCATCGCCGCCAATTCGCGGGCGAGGCGGCTGGAAGCGGCTTCGAAGATCTGCCGCTCGGAATAGCTCTGCTCGGGCTGGTCGTCGGGACGGAACAGGTCGCGCGTCACTTCTGCAATCAGCACGATTTCGCCGGAATTGATCTTGGCTTCGTATTCCTGCGCCCGGCGGCTCCACATGGTGCGCTTCACCTTGGGTTTGCCCTTGAGCGTTTCCATCGCTTCCTTGAGCGCCTTGTCGCTGGACAGCTTGCGCATACCGATCGATTCGACCTTGTTGACCGGCACGCGGAGCGTCATGCGCTCCTTCTCGAACCGCAAGACGTAAAGTTCGAGCTGCATTCCGGCAATTTCTTCATTCTGAAGCTCGATTACACGGCCGACACCGTGCTTGGGGTAAACAACGTAATCGCCAACGTCGAAGGCGGGAGCTTTGGCTGCCATGAATAGTCCTTTCGTTCAAAAGGCGGGGCCGTGCGAACAATTAAGCCGGGGCGGGATACGCCCGGGTTGACGGCCAGATTGTCGAGGGAATGCGACCCCACCTTTCCGGATTCTGCCTCCGGCGGCATAGGAGCGCCGGCGGTTGGTTAATTATATAGCAGATTCGCAATAAAATTGCGAGTCGCGGCGCATATGGACCCAACAGCCGATTATTTCGTGCTGGCGCGGGCGTTTATCGCGGCACTCGCAAAAGCCACTCGGCCGGCTCATTCAGCCAAATTCCCAATATCTCCTGGCATCGAGCGCTCAGAAGTCAGCGTAGTTCCAGCAGGCGAACGGCCGGTTGGCCGCGCCCCAAGGCAACCTTCGAAAATTGCGCTGGTCGGGCCCGGCGTCAGTCACCCTCACCCGCTTCAGCGGTAAAGTACTTCTGGTACTTGTCTTCCTCGCCCTTGTGCTCATCGGCATCTTCGGGCGGCTCTTTCTTCTGCGTGATATTGGGCCACTCGGCCGAGAGCTTGGTGTTGATCTCGAGCCACTTCTCCAAGCCGTCCTCGGTGTCGGGCAGGATCGCCTCGGCCGGACATTCGGGTTCGCACACGCCGCAATCGATGCATTCGCTGGGATTGATGACGAGCATATTCTCGCCTTCATAGAAGCAGTCGACCGGACAGACCTCGACGCAGTCGGTGTATTTGCATTTGATGCAGGCGTCGGTGACGACGTAGGTCATGGTGCATGGTTCCCCTTGAATACGGTCCGTGAACCCTCCGCTAGTGCGCTTTGTTCCTTCGGGTCAAGCACCCGATAGCAGCTTTGCGCTTCCGCCGGTGGTCCACGCCGCATCGGAAGGGTGAGGATTTCGATCACCAGCACATCGAGCCGGCGCGGGATGGTGAGGACATCGCCGGGAGCGATCGCCCGGCTTGGCTGGACAGCCCGTTCGCCGTTAATACGAAGGTGTCCCGCCTCGATCAGCGCGCGGGCAAGACTGCGAGTCCTGGCGATGCGCAAACGGCACAACGCGAGGTCCAGTCGCATCAGCGCACGAGCTTGGCAAGATCGGCGAAGGGGTTTCCTTCTACCGGACCATCTGCCTTGGCCCGCCGCGGACCCCGGCCGTGGCTTTTGCTCTTGGCCTTGTTCCCGCCCTTGCCGGTGGGTGCGGATTTACCCTGCTGCGCATTAGGCCTCCCTACCGTGCCCGGGCGCCAACTCCACCGGTCGGGTGCAGGCGGTCCCGAGGCCCCCTCGGCCAGTGGCCGCGCCCGCCGCAACCTGAATCCAGCAGCCCCGAGCAATCGTTCGAAACTGGCCATGGTGAGTCCCGTTGAGATCGCCAGCGCCGGGTCGATGGCGACGCTGCGTGCATCGGCATGCGCGCTGCGCGCCTCATGCGCTGACCGAACGATCTTTTCGGCCACGTCGACCCGCACCAACTGGTCGCCGGCCCGTCGATAGCCCGCAGGCACCTGTCGCGAGCCGGGCAAGACCGAGCGCATCGCCTCTTCGAGAGGACGGCGGTCGAAGCCGGCATCGTGCAGCGCCCGGCGCGGGGCGGGTTTGAGCAGGGCGGGGGCAAATACGTCGAGCGCGCCGAACACCACCCCCAACTTCCGCAAGAAGGGCCGCATCTCCTTGGGCAGGTGCTGGATGCCGGCCTCCTTGCGGGCGACGACACCATGTCCTGCGATGAGGTTCAGGAGCAGCGCTCGTGCCTGCGAACCTGCAGCCGGATCGACCGACGCCTGCTCGAGCTTCGCAAGCGGCTGCAAAGGAGCGAGTTTCTCCTTCGCCCAGCTCGCTAGCGCATCCACGAAACGGGTGCGCTCGCCATCCTCGATACGGTCGATGTCACGTTCGGGGACCACCTGCGGTTCCAGCACAGATGAACCGCGATTCAGGGTCGCCAACACGTGCTTGCCCCAGCGGATGACCCCTCGATCGAGCGAAAGGTCGTCGAAGCCCTTCTCACGTAAATCTTTCGCCTGCGCGGCCAGGATGCGCGGCAGCGCTTTCTCGCCCGCCGACAGCAGCATCTTGCGATCAGCCACATTGGCCGTGGCATCGACCGCGAAGCGAAAGCCCGAGACCGTCCCGATCGCCTCGCCTTCCACCGTCAGCGTTCCGTCATCTTCCAGCGCGACCGGCAGAAGGTTCGGATCGTTGCCCATGTTCTTCATCAGGATTGCGGTCCTTCGATTGACAAATCTTTCGGTCAGGCGCGCATGGAGCGCGTCCGACAGCCTCGCCTCGACCCCGCGGGCGCGTGCGGCCATTTCGTCGCGCGCCAGCACCCAGTCGGGACGCTGACAAATATAGGCCCAACTGCGGATCGCGGCGATCCGTCCTTGTAGCGTAGCGATGTCGCCTTGCATATTGTCGAGCTCTGAGATCCGCGCTGCGGCATAGTCAGCCCCCAGATAGCCGCCCCGCAAGTCCTGCCACAGCCGGGCGACGAAGCGTGCGTGGGTATCGGCGCCGGTCTGCCGGAAATCGGGCAGCGAGCAAGCTTCCCAGAACCGCCGCACCTGTCCGCCGCCGCGGATTTCGGCTGCCAGTGGTTCACCGGCAAGTTTCTTGAGCACGGCCAGGTCGATTGCCTCGGGGGCAGGGCGCAATTCGCGCTTGCCCGGCGAGCTCTCGAGATCGGCGACCAGAGCGGCGATACTATCGAAGCGTGGCTCAGGTTCGCGCCAGAACAGCTGGGTCAACGGCGCAAAGCGGTGTTCCTCAATGGCATATATCTCTTCCTCGGTCAGCTCGGGCACCGGACCACGGCCCCCGGCGAGCGTACCGAAAGTGCCATCCTTCTGGTGCCGCCCGGCACGGCCAGCAATCTGCCCCATTTCGGCCGGCAGCAAGCGGCGCTGGCGCATGCCGTCGAACTTGCTCAGCGAAGCAAAGGCAACGTGATTGACGTCGAGGTTGAGCCCCATGCCGATGGCATCTGTGGCGACGATATAATCGACCTCGCCCGACTGGAACAATTCGACCTGCCGATTGCGCGTTTCCGGACTCAATGCGCCCATCACCACCGCAGCCCCGCCGCGGAACCGGCGCAGCATCTCGGCCACGGTATAGACAGCTTCGGCGCTGAAACCGACGATGGCGCTGCGCGGCGGAAGGCGCGATAATTTGCGCGCGCCGATATGCGTCAGAGTCGAAAAGCGCGGCCGGGTCTCGATATGCGCCTGCGGGACGAGCGAGCGCAGCACCGGTTCGAGAGTCGAGGCACCGAGCAGCATGGTCTCCTCGCGCCCGCGGGCATGGAGCAATCGGTCGGTGAAGATATGTCCGCGCTCGCGGTCGGCAGCCAGCTGCGCCTCATCCAGTGCGACAAAGGCATGGCCGCCACCATCGCGCGGCATCGCTTCGGCGGTACACAGGAAATAGCGCGCCTGCGGCGGCTCGATGCGCTCTTCGCCGGTGATCAGCGCGACGGCTTTTTCGCCCTTGATCGCGACCACTCGGTCATAAACTTCGCGTGCCAGCAGCCGCAGCGGGAAGCCGATCGCACCGCTTGAATGGCCGCACATACGCTCGATCGCGAGATGGGTCTTGCCGGTGTTGGTGGGCCCGAGGACCGCCCGGATGGTACTTTCGGTCACGCCCCAGCACTGCCATCGCCGCTCGTCCGCTGCAAGCCGTGCAAAGTTTCGGGGTGAATCCCGTGCATTCATCGCATAAGGGACTCGGCTCGCCGCGACTTAAAGCGGTGTTAACTTTAATCCGGCACATGTCTGAGGCAGTAACGGAGCGGGACGGGTCGCTCGTGGCAGAAATGCCGAAAGCTCCGAAAACTTGCAGGAGGCCGCCTTGTATCAGGCGCGCATACAGACAGTGGCCGGCTATCAGACCGGTGACGGCAATGGCGGCAACCCGCGCGCCGCAACCCTGTCGCACGCCCAGATGATCGAGCAGGATCGGCCCGCAGCCGGGTCGCAGGGTCAGCAGCGCATTGTCCAGCGCGCGCACAACCTGCGCGAAAAATATCATGCCTGGCGCTTTGAAACGAGCGAGAGGCTCGACCGCCTCGATCTGGCTCCCGATCTTGCCGAAGATATCGGTAGCCCCCGATGGCTGCGCGGAATGGCTACCTTGATCGGCCTGTCGGCGGCAGCGATTTCCCTGTGGCCGAGCCTGTCACCCCTGGAAGCCGCGCCAGCTGTCCAATATGATGAAGCTGCGCTGGAGGAACTGCGCAGCCAGGCGATCCAGCCGCTGGCGCTCGGCGGCGACAGCGGCAGCCGTATGGGCGCATCTTCGCTCGTTGAGCAACTTCCTGCGGCGCCCGAACGCCCGCAGGTCCAACTAGTGGCAACGCTGGCGCAAGGCGACGGTTTCGACCGCATGTTGCGCCGTGCCGGGG
>SHLU01000003.1 GCA_004282995.1 Sphingomonadaceae bacterium | reverse complement strand
CTTCCAGACGTACGCTCTTGAACAGAAGGTCGACAAATTCCTTCAATTGCGGATGCTTGGCCTCTTCGGTTTCGAGGTCCGTGCAATCTTCAGAGCCCATTTCCACATGCATGATCCCGAGCATGTGGCTTTTCGACTTGGGACTGAACTTGCGAATTCCCTCCATAGCCACGTCGACATGCAGTCGGCCTGGCTGGCTGCGCTCCTGGACCGAGATCAGGGCCATGTCGGCTTCGGTGCCCCAGATTTCGCGACTGGAGAACATGGTGTAGCTGTTGTTGTCAAAGGCCACCGGTTCGACCCAGACGATTTGTGAGTTGTAACGGATATTGTCCGGCGAAACCTGCCAGCGGCGAACCGGATACGCCCAGTTTACGTCGATTTTCCGCAAGGTTCGCTCATGGCAATTCCTGGGATGCCCGCTCGAGAACTCGTCATGCTTGGTAATCCGCAGCACACCGTAGGGCAAATCACAGGCTTCGTAGCAATAGGGCTCGCCGC
The DNA here is from genome assembly GCA_004282995.1 of Sphingomonadaceae bacterium. Classification (GTDB taxonomy): domain Bacteria; phylum Pseudomonadota; class Alphaproteobacteria; order Sphingomonadales; family Sphingomonadaceae; genus Parerythrobacter. The sequence goes on along the minus strand of SHLU01000003.1, from coordinate 28,371 downwards.
AATTGAAGTGAGATGCGATGTAGTTCTCCAGGCAATGCTTCCCTACATTGATCACGAATACCCAACTGCGTGCGTCCTTTGATATCCACGGAGGGAGCAGATGGTCGGTGGAGAAATTGTCTACGAACCTGGTCATTCGGCATTCTGCTTCGGGTGATTGAGAGGACCGAAGAACCCTTCTAGCGGGCGCGCCCAATTGGCAGTCAGATCGCTTTGCGCCGGGATCGGCGGAAGGCCATTATCGCGATCGATGGCGAATGAATGGATCACCCGCATCTGGTCGAAATCGATATCGGCAAGGAAACGGAAACCGGCCACTGGCTGGACAATATGAAAATCGTTGCATGGCGTTTCGTCGACCTCGAGAAAAACCTCCAGTATCTCGTGGAAGCTGCCTTTATCGTGGAAGGCGATGCGAATGTCGGATTCATCGTACAGGCGGAAATCGTCGAGGTTCGAATAGCGTGCACGGCAGGTGGTGATCGCCTGATATACGGCACGATCAAGGTCGGCGGCATCGCGATACTGCTTGAGCCCCACGGTGTGCATGTTGGTAGGGATCATCCCCAGCGAAGCATCGGTGATGAAGTTCGAGATATTGGCAATTTCCTCAATTACAATGCTTGCCTCGCGGCTGTCGAACAGCGTGGCGAGTGATGCCTTCGGCGACTTGCTGGTGCGAAAGGTCGGCAGCACCGGGTTGGTGCAAACGCTGAGGAATTCCATCTTCTCCATCGGGTTGTTTGTTTCGTCCAAATCGTCCCAACCCGGCAGCTTGACGACCCCGGCGAAACTGTCGGGATAATCGCCCTCGCCGGTCTCTATGTCCGCCAGCAACTTGCCCAGCCCCAGCATCTCGCGGCCACACACGCTCGACATTGGATTGCCGACGACGATGAATGGAAGGGCCCATTCAAGCGAAGTCTGGGTCAGCAGTCCGGCCGGTCCGATGCCGTACCGAATGACCGGAATGGCTATAAATACCTCGGTCTGGCTGATGATCCCGCGGTCCGAATATGGACATTCTTCGATGTCCTGCCTCAGCCGACCCGAGCTGATCATGACCGGATATTCCAGAAACAGCAGGGTCGCATAGGGCCAGAAAGGGGCAGGGCGATAGACAAAGCCGCGCTCTTTCTCGCTGCCGAGATTGAAGTTCGTGTCGCAGTAGGATTGCACCCGTTCGATATCGACCGGCCAGACGAACGCATTCACCGTCACATTGGGGAAATGATAGGGCGGAGGGACCTGTTCGCTGCCCGCAGACTGGACAAAAGGAATGGCGTGCGGCCCGCGTGTTCCCTTGACCCTCATGCCACTTCGCTCCTGCTCGCTCGCTCGGGGTCTTCGAGCCGGGCCGCATCGGCTTCGAAGATGAAGTTTGGTCCGAACGTGAGCGCGGGGGTCCGGAACCCTTCCTTCCTCTGGCCGGCGAGGACCCGTTGGACAGCATCCACGGCGGTCAGGACGCTGAAGCTGTATCCGTCACGGGTGCGGATCGCCATGCGTCGCTCGCGTCGCCAGGGATCAAGCGCATGGACCACCATGACAAAGCTCGCCTGTCCGCGCGCCTCCATTCCGGGACCCTCGGGCCATAGTTTCGCCACTGCCTTGCCCAAGGCCCGCGCTGGCGCTGCACCGAACACATCCATGGTCATGCCGGATAGCCGGTAGCTGGCCCGCTCTGCCCAGCGCATTTCCGAGTAAACCTCGATATCGCGGACCCGCGTGGTGATCGCGCCAGTGATGACGTCGGCCCAGCTCATGGCGGTAGCCTCGCTCAGTCCGGCACCGAAATCGAACGCACGCACCAGGCTGCCCGCAGGCACAGTGGCCAGTTCGCCCCCGCGCCTGACAACGACGCGGGAATCCATCATCTGCGCCGCGCTGGCGACGCTGCCGCGCGAAATGACCTGCGCGCGCGAAATGCCAAGGCATATCCGGACAGTCTCGGGCCAACGCTCCTTGGCCATGGCCATCAGGCAATCGGACGCGGCAACTGTCAACCCGATGCCGGGTAGGATCATCACGCCCGCATCCTTCGCACGCCCGTGGAGTTCTGCTGCTTCGAGAAAGACCGGCCATTCGCCAGCGAGGTCGAGATAGTCGACCCGGTTGCGCAGCGCCGCTTCCATCATTGGCCGCGCCGTTCTGGTGAACGGTCCGGCGGCATGCAGCACGAGGTCGATATCGTCGAGCGCGACGTCGAGCACCTGCGGATCGTCAAGTTCGAAACTGCGCCATGGCACGTCGAGTTGCTCGGCAAGAGCATGAACCTTCTCTTCACTGCGGCCCGCGATGACGAGGTCGCAAGTGCCCGCAAGCATCCTGGCGATTTCTTGGCCGGTGAAGCCGGTCGCGCCGTAAAGGAGTACCCGCCCGGTCATGGCCGCTCGAATACCCAGCTTACCAGGCCTGAGAGGTATTCCAGATCTTCGGAAGGAGCCTTCCCTGCATAGGCGATGGAGAATTCGTGACAGGCAGCGCCTCCCATTGCCTGCGCCACCTGCCGGGCATATTCGACCGATCCATGTTCCTGCATCAACCCCGCCAACCAAAGCACGTCTTCGGGGGATCGTTCATCGCGGCGCTGACCCAGAAACGTATCAAGCCGGTCACGTTCGCCATGTGAACAGGCGCTGCTGAGATGGATCAGCATCAGTGTGCGTTTGCCTTCCAGCAAATCGCCATTGCGCTCCTTGCCGTAGCCAGGGTCATGCGAGAGATTGCGCAGATCGTCTTCGATCTGGAACGCGAGACCGAGGAAATAGCCGAACCGCAACACGCGCACGGGATCGACGAACCCGGCCGACCCGATGATAACGCCGAGCTGTGCAGGCCAGATCATACCCATCCAGGCAGTCTTCTTGAGCGCCATGCGTAGATAATCCGCCTCGGTCAGGCCGTTTACATTGCGATCGCGCCAGCCCAGTTCGAGCGCTTGCCCCTCGGCGGTCTGGCGGGCCATGGCCATGGTCACTTCAAGCACCTGCCGGGTAATTTCCGTGCCCAGCGGCCGGACGGCGTCCAGCAGTGGCTGGAAGGCGGTGAACATCAGCGCATCGCCGGCGTTGATGGCAAGCGGAATACCGTGAAGCGCATGCAGGGTCGGACGCCCGCGTCGTTCCTCGCTGCCGTCCTGTACGTCGTCATGGATCAGCAGGGCGTTGTGCAGCAACTCGATTGCTGCGGCGCAGCGTATCGCCGGGGCGTAGTCCTCCGCCAGCCCGTCGCCGAAGATGCGGGCATTGGCGATACAGATGGCGGGACGCATCATCTTCCCGCCGCGGCCCGGATAATCGGCCATCAACTCGCCCAGATATGGCGCTTCGCCCTCCACCGCGAGATAGCGGTCGAGCATCGTCCGCGTGGTGCTGGCATACCGTGCGACCAGGCTTCCCGCAGGCGGTTCGGCAGGTGCGAAAACCGGCTGGAAGCCGACATTCATTGTCTATTTCCCCACTTCGATGGTCAGTGTGCCCAGCGGCGCCGCCTCGGATTCGACCATCACGATGCCGGAATAGTGGCCAGGTGCCTGCCGCGATGAAACAGTCACCGTGGCATACAGCCTGCCACCTATGTCGACGGAAAAGCGCACCTTCTCAATTGCCTTGCCCTTGCCGTCGAGCCGTTGCAGCGGAGTGACGCTCAGTTCCTCCGGGCCGGTGAGCTTGGCCGGACGCGCAAGGCGCGAGGGCAATGCGTGCGCCTTGGTGTTGCCGGAAAACACGACATCCAGTTCGATCATATCGTCCGCAGGCCCGGCCGACTGTTGGGAGCTGGCCGCAGCGTAACCTGATGGCGGTCTGTCGCCTTGCTCCTGGTCGGCCATCCTGCCCCCGGTCGGGAAGGGTGGTACCGAGGGCGCGGCGCCAAATTGGGGCAATTCCGGAACGCGTGTCATCTGGCGCAGCAATTGCTCGATAACGATGAAAGTTGTCTCGCTCAGATCGCGCGCCAGCTTGATCATTCGCTGGCCAAGGACCCTCACATCCACCGGCACATCGCGCATATTGTAGTCGCCATGCTGGAATTGGTCGGCAGCGATGCGACCCTGGGCGATCGTGTCGCCCAGCACCTGGTAGGCGTTCCGCACTGCCTCGGCGACCGCATCGTTGATCACTCCTTCGGCTCCGTTCGCCTGGCGGCCGAAGCCGGGATCGACGCTTGCGCTGGCCTGGGGACTTGGCGAAGAGTGCGCGGCAGGCCCCGAGTGTGCGGCATATGCTGCAGGCTCGAAGTGCGCGGCATGCGAGGAGTTCAAGGAATGGCCGGACTGGTCCGGGTCGCTCCCCTTGGCCATCTGCGCCCCACTACTGCGTATCGGACCGGAACGGGCGGGGGGCTTACGCCTGGCCCGCGACGTTGACGAGCGTTTTTCGGTAGGCGTCTCAGGGGTGGTCATAGGCGATGATATCCTCGAGTTCCGGCGATCCGCAGATGGCATGCGCCGCAAGCAGGCCGGACATGACGGCCCCTTCAACACAACCCGAGTGAAAACCACTATCGGTCCAATCACCGCAGATTGTCAAATTGTCGTAAGTCATGTCGAGTGGCGAGATACGGTAGCGATAGCTGCCGGGAGTATGAATTACGTAGCGTTCGGAAGGATTGACGTTGGCGCGCCAGTATTGGCTGTCAAAGCGCAAGTGATTTTCTGGTGAGTCGTTATGCGAACCGTCATCGGGCGGGACCAGTAACGACCAACGAAAACTGCCATCAGTGTGAAATGCATGTGGCCAGACTTCGCGGATCGGCCCTTGCAGGAATTGCGCGGCGTTATCGCGGACCTCGGCGGTGCGACGGGCAGGATAGGCCTGGTCATCATCTCGGGGCGTGTCGGCCGGGTCGGGCAGGACGGCACAGAAATATACCGAAGTGCGCGGCCTTGTCTTCCACCCTTCCTCGGGTACGACATGGGCCATATCGCACCAGGTATCAAAGGGCTTGGCAAAGGCGCCAGTAATATAGGCCGGACCTTGCCAACCGAGCTGTTCGAGATCCTCGTCGAGCCAGACCTGGAAGGCTTGCGAGGCGACCGTCTTGACGTTCTCGCACATGGATTTCCAGCGCGGATCGCGCTTCACGAACTCGCTGGCGACATAAGGTACAGCCCCGATGCCGACACCCAGCACCACCATGTCGAAATCCTTGCCGACCCTGATCGTCTTCTCGCCAGCGCGGCGGCGGTCCCAGTGCGATTCGAACTGCCAATCCTCTGCTTCCATAAGGCTGCCCTTCACGAGCTGGTCGAAATCCGGGCGGGAAGGCCAGCACGGCTTGTCGGCGACTATTACGAGGGGCTCGTAAGGCTTGCCGCGTCTGGTGCGGGCCTGGACATCGAAGGTCAGCCGATCGACATGGTCACCATTTGCCGCCATCCCCATATTGGTCAGCCGGTGGAAGAATTCGAACTTCACCCCGCGGTTCTTCATGGCCAGATAGAGCGGGGCGAAAACGACATCTCCCATGCCGGCGCGCATCTTCCACATGAAGGCGCCGCGATAGCTGAAGAATGTCCGCATGGTTCCACGCAGGCCCTGCCCAGCCGATAGCGAAGGGCGGGTCAGGTCGCCGTTTTCATAGCCCATCGACAGGTCGTAAAGTCCGCGCAGGAACGGTGATTGCAGCGAGCGGATCGAAGCCCCGTGCATGTGCAGGAATTCCCGGCATTCGTAATCGTCGATCGCGTCGAGTCCGCGCGGATCGAACCATATGCGATGCCGCGTCATGCCGACGATGGTGGCAAGCGTGAGGTCGGCGATCTCCCACAGATAGCGGTTTTCGTTGTCAGCCAGCCACTGGTCCTCGAGCCACTTTCTCAGCGACGCGCACGCCTGCTCCACCCCGCCGAACAATGCGTCGGCATTGTCTGGCGTGGCCGATCGGCTGAGCGAAGAGAGCAGGCCAAGCAACTGGGCAAGCCCGGCCGTCGTGGCAAAGGATCCGAGACGCACCAGCCACGTCAGCCGCCGCACCAGTTGGTCTGGATCGTCGCTCGACTGGCTGGCAGTGGCAACACCGTGTCCATTGACCGTGGTATCCAGGAGAAGCGCGCGAAACAGGTCGAAGGCCCGGGCAAGGTAGTGGGTCAGGCTGAAGCCGGCATTGGGCGGCAAAGGATCACCCGGCAGGCCGGGGCGAGGCGGTAGATGGGCTCGCCAATGGGTGAATCCGCCATCACTCGATTGCGAGCACAGGGCAATATCGTTCTTGGGCGTCCAGGCATCGCGCCAATCGCCGAAAACTTCGCCCAGGCCATGAGCGGCAAGTTCGGCATGGCACTGGCGCATCATGCGAAAGCTGTTGTCGTAAAAGCCGAGCCAGATGTGCAGGCCGTGTTCTTCGATCCGGCCACTGGCACCGCGGCCGGAGGCTCCTTTGCCGCCAAGACGCCAGCCTTCCTGATAGACCGTGACCTGGTATTTACCCTGGTGTTCGGGCCGCGAAAGCTCCCAGGCAGCTGTCATGGAAGCGCACCCGCCTCCGATTACGGCAATCCGGATCGGACGTTTGCCCTCGCTCACGCGCCGCCGTTGCAGCGATAAGCTGTCTTCTGAATTCCTGGAAACCCCACCAGTAGCCTCCCCCGCGTTGAGTATCTAGCAGTCCGCGGGAAAGTCAAATGACACGACCGCAATTGAGTGGCGGTAGATTTGACCCGTCGGCGGAGGTTGTTTGAGAAAACCCTCAAGTCTTGTGAAGCAATTGCGGAACCGATAGGCTTGCTTTTCGAGCCGGGGGTGAAAACACGTGCAGAAACGACAGGCATCGTCGCGCGATTTCGTTCCCGAGTTGCCACAACCTTGTCTGGTTGTCGGCGTCACCGGACACAGAGGGAGCCATCCTGCATTCCCGGATGATCCGCGCGAGCTGGATGCTGCATTCCGGGACATCTTTGCCGAGATCGACATTATCGTCGCCACCATCGCGAACCGCAGCCCGGTGGGGAAGGCCAGCACGGCTTGCGCCACCCGGCTCGTCACCCTGCTGGCCGACGGGACCGACCAATTGGCCGCGCAGCAGGCTCTCGATCGCGGCTGGGACCTGACGGCACCCCTCCCGTTCGGCCGTGCGCTCAACACCGCGATCAACGCACATGCTGCCTCGGCTGATGATGTGCGCGCGCTCCTGTCGGGTCACGCACCCAGCGATGCCGGTACCGGGACCCGTGCAGAAGCGATCAAGACCCTGGTCGATCGCGCCAGCCTGTTCGAACTGGCCGATCAGGACGAGGTCATCGCCCCGATCCTGCTCGACAGCCTCGACAGCCCCGATAACCATGCCGTCAATGAAATGCTGCAGATTGCAACTTCGCGTCGTGCCGCGATCGCCGGATCCTTGCTGGTCGAACATTCAGACCTGGTTATCGCGGTCTGGGACGGCCGATCAGTCGATTCTGTCGGTGGCACCGGGCACACGGTTTCCTCTGCGTTGGAGCATGGCGTGCCGGTTTTGTGGATCGATCCCTCGCGTCCGCGTCAATGGCGGCTCTATCATACTGCCGAGGAACTGGCGGCCCGTGTGCATGAGACCTCCGATCGTGCCCGCACCGCGCTCGCCGACCATATCCAGAGCACGCTCGAACTGGACAAGCCCGCCACCGAAGGTCGCTTTGCCGGGATCGCCGCGATCGCGCCGGAAACCTGGCGCGACACCAGTATCGTGAGTGGCCACGTCTATCGCCGGATCGAGACATTCTTCGGTCGCGAGCAGTGGAGCGAGCGCCTCGCCTCGCTCCGCCAGCGTTACGAAACGCCGGACGAGATTGGTGCAGGAAGCGGGCAAACGCTGTTGCAAGCGATCGCTGCGCTGCCGGGACAGGATCCGCAACTGGCGGCGAAGCTCGAGCGGGAGATCCTGCGCAGATTCGCCTGGACCGATGCGATTTCGTCCAACCTTGCCGATCGCTACCGCTCGGGAATGGTGCTCAACTTCCTTCTCGGTGCGGCAGCCATTATCGTCGGCGTGCTTTACCTGCCGCTGGTCGATGTCAGCCGCAAATGGATATTCGCCGCAATCGAGTTGGGGCTGCTGGTGCTGATCATCTACAATACCGCGCATGGCCAACGCCGCAGGCTGCATGGTCGATGGTTCGAAAGCCGCAGGGCCGCTGAGTATCTGCGTCACAGTCCCTATCTCCTTGCACTCGGAGTTGCCCGGGCGGCCGGGCGCTGGCCGCGCGGAGTCAAGAACTGGTGGCCTGAATGGTATGTCCGCCACGCCATAGGGGCTGTTGGCCTACCGCGCCTGCGGATCGACACTGGCTTTCTCCGAGCCATGCTTCTGCTGCTACGCGATCATCACGTCTTGCCGCAGCGGGCCTATCATCACGGCAAGGCCGCGAGGCTCGAGAAGGTCCACCACCGGCTCGACAAGATGTCCGAATATGCCTTTGCCGCAGCAGTCCTTTTCGTTGCCTTTTATCTTGTACTGGCTGGCGGAGAGGCACTTGGACTGATCGACGGCAGCTTGCTGGGCAAGACTGCCAAATGGTTTACCGTGGCCGCTGTCGCCTTGCCAACCATCGGCGGTGCGATAGCCGCGATCCGCTATTTTGCCGATTTCGAACGCTTTGCCGAAATTTCCGAGGTCACTGCGAAGGAACTCGACCAGATCGCGAGCCGGATCGATGCGATGCTGGCCGCATCACCCGAAAGGCTCGATTTTTCGCAAGTGGCGCGGATCGTCCATGATACAGACGATATAGTGTTCTCGGAAATCCAGAACTGGCAGGCTGTTTTCAGCGGAAAGAGGACGACGATACCGGCATGATAACATCCCTGCTCATCTCCTTCGTCCTGGTCGCCATGTCGATCGCGATCCACTACGAGTGCCTGCGTTCGACCTCGAACCTCATCGTCGACCTGCCTATCAATCCCCGCGCGCGGATGGTTGTGGTGCTGGCGGTGGCGATGGTCTCGCACCTGGTACAAGTGCTGCTCTACGCGGTCGCCTATCTCGGCATGATCCGCGCGGGCGGGCTGGGTGACATTGGCGGTATTGCGGGGACCAATTTTACTGACCTGTTCTACTTCTCGATCACGTCCTACACCACGCTCGGCATCGGTGATCTTTATCCCCATGGCGGCATCCGTATCGTGTCCGGGATCGAGGCATTGAACGGGCTGGTGCTCGTTGGCTGGACCGCGTCCTTCACCTATCTCAAGATGGAACGCTACTGGCGCGTGCCCGATGAAGTCGTGCGCGATGAGGTCGGGACTACCAAGGACTAGGCGAACCGCCAGATTCTGCGCGCATCGTCGCTTGAGCCTGCAACAATCTCACCTGCGCGCCCGACCGGCTCCGAACCAGTAGCGGTAAGACCTTCTATCCCGGCTTTGTCGTCACCCGGCACCATCGCCAGGGTCCGCGCCCCTTCAGGCGTCAACGCAACAACCGTCCCCACGCGTACGCTGCCGTCGCGATTGTAGTGCACGGTGTAGGTCTCGAGCTTTGCGGGACCGCAATAGTTTTCGGCCAGAGGCGGGATCGCACCGCGCAGGACATCAGCAGCACGATTGACATCGAAATCCTGCGGAAAGGCGACGTGCTCGAACTGCGCACTGCCGAGTAGAATGGTGTGGCTATGAGTCGCATAGCCGCCGTTGGCGAACAACAATCCGGTCCCGCGCCGGGCGCGCAAGGTCTCGACCATGCAGGCGATGGCGTGGCTCATGTAATTGCCGATCGGGCCGCCGCCGAATGTCAGGCCGCCGAAGACCGTCATCGATCTGTCCAGCGGCCAACCTAGCGTGCGCCGCGCCATCTTCGGCACACAGGGAAAACAGGAATAGAGTTCGACATGGTCGAGTTCCTCGACCGACAAGTTGTTAAAGGCCATCGCCTGCCGGATCGATGCCTCCATTCCGGCCGAGGCGGCGTAGCTATCGCGGGCGAGGATATCTTCGGGCTCGAATGCGCTGGCACCGGCACCGACGAAGACAATCCGCTCTTCCGCAACCCTGCGCCGGCGTGCCTCGGCCAGGCTGGTAACGATGAAACCCGCACCCTGATTGACCGCCGAATTGGCGACCTGCAGCTTGGTGTAGGGAAAGGCAATAGGGCGGTTGCCGGGGCCGGACTCGATGATCTCCGCTGCTTCGCGCGGCTCGCGGATCCAGGCGTGTTCGGTCGCTGCGGCGACCCGCGAGAAACCGGCCCAGATCGCGCCGCTTTCGGCCTGCCCCTCGACCAGGGACTGCCCCTGCGCGGCGCGGAAGGCGTTTTCGTACAGCGGATAAACATCGACCGGCACCACCAGCCCATAGCTTTGCGCATAGCCGATCTTGCGCCGATGCGGGGCATCGCGCAGCGCATCGTGCTTGGGGGGTGTGTCGCTGCCGGTCTCCTGCGCCGCCTTGATCCTCGCCAGTGCGCCCGCAGTGCGCAGCGCCTCGCCCCCCGTGACAAGGCATACGCAGGCCTCGCCTGAGCCGATGGCATTGGCGGCCTGGTTGAGAAGGCGTACAGGATTGTCGCCATGTGGAGTGGTTTCTTCCACATGGGCCGGCGCAATGCCGAGCGCCTCGACAACCTTGGCCGCGACCGGATTGAGCTGCGGCCATGCTATCTGGCCAACTATGCCGAACGAATCCGCTGATTCAACCCAACCGCCGCCAGCGTCGCGATCAGCGCGCCTTAGCGCCTCGGTCATCAGCCCTGTCGGGTCAAGCCCGTCCTGTGGCTTTTCAGGACGGTCGTTGACCTGGCCGACCCCGACGATGACGGGGGTATGCTCGGGGTTGGGGGTCATGCCTTGGGTTCCTTCGGTGGCTCTGCAGCGTCTTGGCCTGTCCCTATCAGCAAGGCAAAGCGCAATCGCGGTTGCGTTGGTTGTTGTCTCTTGTGCTAGCGACCCCAACCATTAGGCTGCTGGTTCGAAACGCAAACGGGGCTGCGATCGCTTGACCGAGAATACGACATCGCAGGTGCCGCCGCTGCCCGCCCGCACTCGCTGGCTGTATGGCACCGGCCTGCTGGCAAGCGGAATCAAGTCCAGCGCTTTTGCTACCTACCTGCTGCTGTATTTCAACCAGGTCATGGGTGTGCCGGCCTATATCGTCTCGACCGCGATTGCGCTGACCCTGGTGGTGGATGCCATAGTCGATCCGATAATCGGCCGGGTCAGCGACCGGACCCGCAGCCGGCTGGGTCGGCGCCATCCCTACCTGTTCGGCGCGGCCGTCCCGGCCGGCGTGTTTTTTGCGCTGACATGGTTTCCCCCGGCAGGTCTGACCGACATAGGCATGGGCGCTTGGGTTTTCGGCATGGCCTCGCTGACCCGGATATGCATGAGCTTGTTCGAGATACCGTCTTCGGCATTGGGGGCCGAGCTGACCTCGGAGTATTCGGAACGGACGCGCCTGTTCGCAATCCGGTTCTGGTTTGGTTACATCGGCGCATTCGGGTTCGCCGCCATGAGTCTGGTGCTGTTTTTTGTCGCGACACCCGAATATTCGCGCGGCCAGCTCAATCCGGAAGGCTATGTCTGGTTCGCGATCACAGGCGGCGCGCTGATAGCGCTGGCGGTCCTCACCAGTGCGTTCGGCACCAAAAGCCGCATTCCCTATTTGCGACAGGTGCGACAGCGGGAAAGCAGGCTGTCCTTGCGCGACCATGCGCGTGAGATGGCTGATGCCTTTACCCATCGCCCGTTCCTTTCGATATTCGGTTATTCATTGTCGAAGCAAACCGCCATTGGCCTTTACACCGCGACGACGATCTATTTCGGGACCTATATCTTCGAACTGACTGCCACCGAGCTGGCGATCCTGACGGTCGAGAACCTTGTCGCCGCGACCGTGGCTGCGCCGCTTGCGCCCAGATTGTCGGGCTGGTTCGGTAAACGCAATGCGGCGATGGCAATGGGACTGTTCGGGATACTCATCGGTGTGATGCCGCTGGTGTTGACCTATCTCGACCTGTTCTTCGTGCCCGGGGACAAATTGTTGTTGCCGACACTGTTCACCGTCGGCGCGGCTTACCATGCGATGATCGCCACCTCGCTGATGAACTCGTCGGGCATGATCGCAGACACGGTCGAAGATCATGCGGTCAAGAGCGGGCGCCACAATGCCGGACTGTTCTTTTCGGTCAACAGCCTCACTTCGCAGGCGGCGGTCGGCCTGGGTATCTTGGTAGCCGGGCTGGTGCTCGAACTGTCAAATTTCCCCATCGGTGCCGATCCGACGGGGGTCAGCGAGACGATCAAGGACAGTCTGATCCTCTATTACGTGCCACTCACCGTTTCATTGTGGCTGATCGGATCGCTGCTGCTGCTGTCCTATCCGATCACGGAAGCCTCGCACATTCGCAATCTTGAAATCCTCGCCGCGCGCGAGGCGCAGGCGAAGGCCGCGATTGTGCGCGATACGCCCATCGCCGGGCCGGGGGGCGGATAGGTATACTGCCGCAAGACCCTGTTGCCGCGCGCCGACATGGGGCATAGGTAGCAAAATAAGACTCAAAGACAGGAGAGAGTGAGCATGGCCACCGTAGCCGATACCAGGCCCGAGGACGATCTCGATGCCTTCCGTGGCGAGGTGAAGCAATTCCTCGCGGCCAACTTCCCCGAGAGCCTCAAGGGCAAGGGCAATGCCATGCGCACGGTTGAGGGTCCGGGCGAGGAAACAGCGGAAGAAACATCCTGGCGCGAGGCGATGGGCAGCAAGGGCTGGGGCACGCCAACCTGGCCGGCCGAATATGGCGGCGGCGGACTGACCAGGAAACAGGCCAAGGTGCTAGAGCAGGAAATGGCCATGGCCGGGGCCTGGAACCCGATCGGAGGCATGGGCGTGATGATGTTCGGCCCAACGCTGCTCGAGTTCGGCAGCGAGGCCCAGAAGAAAGAACATATCCCGCCGATCACTCGCGGCGAGATCCGCTGGTGCCAGGGCTATTCAGAACCCAATGCCGGCTCCGACCTCGCCAGCTTGCAGACGAGCGCCGAGGACAAGGGCGACCATTACCTCGTCAACGGACAGAAGACCTGGACCAGCGGCGGGCAGTGGGCCGACAAATGCTTCTGCCTGGTGCGCACCGACCGCAGCGACAAGCACCGCGGCATTTCCTTCCTTCTCATCGATATGGATTCCCCGGGCGTAGAGGTGAAGCCGATCACCATGATCAGCGGGATGAGCCCGTTTTGCGAGACCTTCTTCACGGACGTGAAGGTGCCCAAGGAAAATCTCGTCGGCGAGGAAGGGCAAGGCTGGACCATCGGCAAGCGCCTGCTTCAGCACGAGCGAACCAATATATCTGGCGGCGGCGCACTCGCTGCCCTCAATGCGCAGCCCCTGTCCAAGATTGCCGAACATTATCTCGGCACCGACGAAAACGGGAAGCTCGCCGATAGTGACCTGCGAGGCCGGATCGCCGAATTCGAAATGGCATGGAACACTTTCCTGCTGACCGCACGTCGCGCGATGGAGGAATCCAAGGCGGCCGGCGGTGTTTCTGAGATCAGCTCGATTCTCAAGAACGCCGGCTCCCGGCTCGGCCAGCAGCGCGCCGAGATGCTGATCGAGATCATGGGCTTCAAGGGTCTTGGCTGGGAAGGCGAAGGCTTTTCCGAGAAGGAATTGCAGTCGGTTCGCGGCTGGCTCTTCGGCAAGGCCACCACGATCTATGGCGGCTCGACCGAAATCCAGAACAACATCATTGCCAAGCGTATTCTCGGCATGTTGGACCACCAGTAAGGGGAGCTTGGACACATGGCAGTCCTGAATGAGGAACAGACCATGCTGCGCGACATGGCGCAGGAATGGACGAAGAACGAAAGTCCCGTAAAGGCGTGGCGCAAGGTCCGCGATGGTGGAAAAAATTACGATCCGGCAGCCTGGGACGCGATGCGCGAAATGGGTTGGACCGGAGTCATCATCCCCGAGGATTTCGGCGGCAGCGATTTTGGCTGGATGAGCCTTGGGCTGGTGGTGCAGGAAATGGGCAAAACGCTGACCGCCAGCCCGCTGGTGGCCAGCGCGCTTGCTGCAGGGGCGATCATCCTCGGCGGTTCGCAGGAGCAGAAGGGGAAGTATCTTCCGCAGCTCGCCAGTGGCGACCTGGTCGGGACACTCGCCTTCGACGATGCGGAACGACATACAGGTGCAAATTCGGCAACGACCGTATCCGGCGGCAAGCTCACCGGCACCAAGCCGTTTGTGCACGAAGCCGACAGTGCCGGCCTGTTCGTGGTGCTGGCGAGCGACGGTGTTTATCTGGTCGAGAAGGGCGAAGGAGTTTCGCTGTCGAAGCGCAGCCTTACCGACCAGCGCGACCATGCCGAAGTCACCTTCACCAATGCTCCGGCCGACAAACTGGCTGGCGGTGATGAGGATCTGGCCGAGGCCATCCTCGATCGTGCTCGGGTCCTGACCGGGGCCGAGATGCTAGGTATGGCGCAGCAGGTGTTCGACGATACGCTCGATTATCTGAAGCAGCGCACGCAGTTCAACCAGGTTCTCAGCTCGTTTCAGGCGCTGCAACACCGCATGGCCGATCTTTATACCGAGCTCGAACTGATGCGCAGCGCAGTCGAAGCCGGGCTGCAAGCGCTTGATACCAGCTTCAAGGTGCCCGAGGCCGCCTGCATCGCCAAGGCCCGTGCCAATGATGCGCTCCATGTCATCAGCCGGCAGGGCATCCAGCTCCACGGCGGGATCGGGATGACCGATGAATATGATGTCGGCTTCTACCTCAAGCGCGCGCGGGTGCTCGAGGCAAGCTGGGGCAACAGCGGCTTCCTGAAGGATCGTTACGCCAAGCTCGGCGGCTATTGAGCGAGCCGAATAGCGACGCGAATATGTTGCGCCCGGACGAGGCTGTCTGGGCGCGACATCATGCTTTCGTCGAGGGCAATCTGCGGCGAAACTATGCCGCCACGCTGATCCACGGCGTGTTCGGGATGACCGGCTTTCGCCTGATCTACGCGCCGACCATCATCCCGGCCTATCTCTATCTCCAGACCGGTAGCACGGCGGCAGTGGGCCTTGGTATGGCGATGCTGCAACTGGGCGGCACCGCTTCGCCTATTCTGTCTGGCGCGAGGGTCGAGAGCCGCAGCCACATCCTGCCCTATGCCATCACCGTCGGCTCGCTGATGCGGGTCATGGTTCTGGCGCTGGCGCTGACCGCATGGTGGCTCGATGGCATGGTCCTGTTCGGGGCCACGCTGGTGATTTTCCTCATGCTCGGCTTTTTCCAGGGCGCGCAGCGGGTGGCGTTCCAGATGCTGATGGCCAAGGTTATTCCGATCGACCGGCGCGGGCGATTGCAGGGCGTACGCAATCTCCTCGGCGGCGGGATTGCCGCCGGATTGGCGTGGGCAGCCGGGGTCTATTTCATCGAGCGTGAATGGCTTGGCAATGGCTATGCCACTACCTTCCTGTTCGCCTTCCTTCTGACCACTGTGGGACTGGTGGTCCTACAGCTCGGCATTCGCGAGCCCGAGGCGCCGCGTATGCGAGTGCCGGTGCCCTTGAGCGAACGCTGGGAACAGTTCCGCGAACTGGTCCGCCATCGCGGCTATCGCGCTTTCCTGTATGCGCATGGCTTTTCCAGCATTGCCCGGGTCGGCCTGCCCTTCTGGACGATTTTTGTCGGCGAGCGGCTCGGCCTCGACGGTTATGTGATCGGGGCGCTCAGCCTCTCCTTTCTGGCATCGGAAACAGTCAGCAATCTCGCCTGGGGTCAGATTGGCGATCGCTTCGGTTTCCGGCTGGTCTATCTCGGTTCGCTCATTTGCAGCCTGGGAGGACTGGCGCTGCTGGTGCTGGGCGATGGAGCAGTCCTTTATGCCGCATTCGCGCTGCTTGGCTTTGGGTTCTCGGGCTGGATGATGTCGGCATCGACCCTGGTGCTCGAATTTGGCGAGCACGAGGACATCCCAATGCGTATCGCGCTGACAACCACGGTCGAAGGCGCAGTCTCGTCGATCGGACCGGTTATCGCCGGTCTCGCCATTGCCGCGCTGGGGTTTGCCCCGCTCATCTTGGTAGCCTTCGCATCGATCGCGGTTGCGCTTGCGATCGTGTTCTGGCGGGTAAGCGAGCCGCGGAGCCCCCTCTAGAACCGGGATCTAGAACAACGCCCCCAGGTCTTTCTTGAGGATCTTGCCATTGGCGTTGCGCGGCAGGGTGTCCTCCGCAAACACGATCCGCACCGGGACCTTGAACTTTGCGAGGCGCGCCGCGACCCAGTCCTGCAATTCACGCTCGGTCGCTTCCATTCCGGGGGCGAGGTGGACCAGCGCCGCCGGCTCCTCTCCCAGCGTGCGGTGCGGCAGGCCGATGATGGCGGCATCGGTCACCGCGGGATGGTCATAGAGGACGTTTTCGACCTCGCTCGAGTAGATATTCTCACCCCCGCGAATAATCATGTCCTTGGCCCGGTCGACAATATAGCAGAAGCCCTCTTCGTCGAGCCGCGCGAGATCGCCGGTGCGGACCCAGCCATCGACAAAGGTTTCCGCCGTTGCATCGGGGCGTTGCCAGTAGCCCATCACAATCTGCGGACCACGCGCCCACAATTCGCCGACTTTGCCGGTGGGCAGTTCGTGACCGCGCTCGTCGGTGATCCTGAGATCGCTGACCGGGACCGGCGGGCCGCAGCTGTCGGGCCGATTGAGATAGTCCTCGGCGGTGTGGCTGGTGACGGTGGCCATGGTCTCCGTCATGCCCCAGCCATTGCCCGGCATGGCACCAAACACCTCACGGATCTTGCGCACCAGTTCGGGCGCGGCCGGCGCGCCGCCATAGGCAATGCTTTCAAGACTGGAGAGGTCGTATCTGTCGCGGTCCGGGTGTTCGAGCATCTGCCAGGCGATGGTCGGTACCCCGCCGGTGAGGTTAACCCTCTCACGTTCGATAAGCTCGAATGCTTTCACCGTATCCCACCGGTGCATATAGATCACCGTGTGCCCTGCAAAAAGCTGGCCCATCAAACTCGCTGAACAGGCCGTAACATGGAACAGCGGGATCACGGTCAACCCAACCTTGGGACCGGCCGGTGCCGGCTCCTCTCCGCGGCGCAGCATGGTGCGCGCTGCGGCATAGGCGCTGGAGAGGATGTTGGTGGTCAGGTTGCGATGGCTGCCGAGCGCGCCCTTGGGCTGGCCAGTGGTGCCACTGGTGTAAAATATCGTCGCTGGATCGTCGGGTGCGATCGCTACGTCGGGAAGCGCGCCGGCGGGCAGGTTCGGCCAATCCTGCGACAGTCCGATGATGTCCTCCAGCCGCTCGACGGAGGCATCGGCCTCGTCCATGCGCGTGACCACGACATGGTCGAGTGCTGGGCAGGCGGCGCGGTGCGGCGCGATACGCTCCCACCGTTCGCCATCGCAGACCAGCAATTTCGCGCCCGAATTCTCCAGACCGAATTGCAGCTCCTCTCCAGTCCACCAGGCATTGAGCGGCACGGCGATGGCACCGATTGTGGTCGCGGCGAAGAAGGCAACAGGCCATTCGGGCAGATTGCGCATTGCAAGAGCAATGCGATCACCCTTGGCGATACCGCGCGCACGAAAATCCTCCGCCAGCCTGCCGACGGCGCGAAACCAGGCCTCGTAGGTGATCCGCTCGTCCTCGTAGATGGTGATCAGCCGGCTGCCATGCGTCCGGGCGTGGTCGGCCAAGACGCGCAGATTGGCCGGGGCGTTTTTCCAGACGCGGGTTGAAACGCCCCGTATCTGCACCGCTTCCATTTCGAACGGCATGCCCCGAGCGCATAGCGTGGCTTCGACCTCGGCGAGCGACATACAGGGCCAGTTTTCGGGAGGCTGCCATTCCCAAGGGGCGCTTTCGACCGCCGCACCAGTATCCAAAATTGTCTCTCCCCGATCAGGTCTGTTTTTATTCGCAACCGATGCTAGGTGGGTTTGCAAGAGCGCTCAAGCGCCGAAAGACCAGGTTGAAACACAAGGGAGAGACGATGACCGCACCGTTCGATTGCCAAGATGCACGCGAGCTTGGTTTCGACCCCGACCGCCTGGCCCGGATAGGATCGTTCCTGCAGCAGCGCTATATCGGTAGCGGGCGATTGCCGATGACTCAGGTGGTGGTCGCGCGTGACGGACAACCGGTCTATTATGACAAGCAGGGCAAGATGGGCGAGGGACGCGAGGACCTGCGCGACGATGCCATCTTCCGCATCGCCTCTATGACCAAGCCGGTCACCTCCATCGCCTTCATGCAGCTCGTAGAACAGTGCAAGGCCGCGCTGGAAGAGCCCGTGACCAAGGTGATCCCCGAGTTCGCCAAGCTGGAGATTTACGCTGGGGGAGGCGGCTCGGTTCCGTTTGCACCGGGCGCGCCTGCTCCGCCGATGCGCTTTGTCGATCTGCTAACGCATATGTCGGGGCTGACCTACGGTTTGCAGAACCGAACCAACATCGATGCAGCCTATCGCGACCACAATCTCGATTTCGCGCGCAGCCGACACGATAGCGATGAATTCATCCGCACACTGGCCGACTTCCCGCTCGAATTCGCGCCAGGTCAGGGTTGGAACTACTCGGTCGCTACCGATGTGCTCGGCGTATGCGTGGAGCGCATCTCGGGCATGCGGCTGGGTGAGTATTTCGAGCAGAATATCTTCGCCCCGCTGGGCATGACCGATACCGCTTTCGGCATCGCCGGGGGTCAGCGCGAGCGGCTGGTCGATGCCTATCAGTATGTACCCGGCAAACCGCCGAAGAAAATTGACGGCGGTCCCGACAGCAAGCTGACCAAAGAGGGGCGCTTCGACAGCGGAGGGGGCGGCCTTTGCGGCACGATCGCCGACTACCACCGCTTTGCCACCATGCTGTTGCGCGGCGGGGAGCTCGACGGGACGCGCATTATCAGCCCCAAGACACTGCGACAGATGCGCACCAACCACCTGCCCGGCGGGGCCGACCTGACCGAGATGTCGAGCAGCCTGTTTTCCGAGAGCAACAACGCTGGAACAGGCTTTGGCCTAGGTTTCGCGATGGTCATCGATCCGGCCAGCACCCTGATGCCGGCCAGCATGGACGAATTCTACTGGGGCGGTGCCTATTCGACCGCCTTCTTCGTCGATCCGGTCGAGGCGATCACCTGCGTCTTCATGACCCAGGTTTACCCTTCCAGCACCTACCCGATCCGCCGCCAGCTGAAGACACTGATCTATTCAGCGCTGAGTGAAAGCCGCGCCTGAGAATCTAAAAGGAGAACCGCCATGACATCCCCCATCCGTACCGAACGCCACGACGATGTGCTGGTGATCGTTTCCGACAACCCGCCAGTCAACGCGCTGGGCCAGGCCGTGCGACAGGGGCTCAAGGACGGAATCGAGCAGGCACTGGCCGATAACGAGGTAAAAGCCGTGGTGATCCGCTGCGACGGACGGACCTTCTTCGCCGGGGCCGACATTACCGAATTTGGCAAGCCCCCGCAGGGACCCAACCTGCCCGAAACGCTCGACGCGATGGAAGCGGGCGACAAGCCGGTGGTCGCCGCGATCCACGGCACTGCGCTGGGCGGCGGCTGCGAAGTGGCGCTGGCGTGCCATTACCGGGTCGCTGTGCCGAGCGCCAAGCTTGGCCTGCCCGAAGTGAAGCTGGGCCTCATTCCGGGCGCTGCCGGCACGCAGCGTCTGCCCCGTGTTGTAGGAGTGGAAGCGGCGCTGCCGATGGTGGTCAACGGCAATCCGATCCCGGCGGCCAAGGCCGAGGCGATCGGGCTGGTCGACAAGATCGTAGGCGAGGACAGCCTCGAAGCCGATGCCATCGCCTTTGCACGCGAACAAATCGGCAAGCCTGTCCGGCGATCGAGCGAAGGGACTGCCCACCAGGGCGGGGTGAAGAACCCTGACATGTTTGACGAGTTCAGGGCCAAGAATGCACGCAAGATTCGCGGGTTCGACGCCCCTGATGCCGCGATCAAAGCGGTGAAGGCGGCTACCGAACTCCCCTATGCAGAGGGTGTGCGGAAAGAGCGCGAATTGTTCACAGGGCTGATGTCCGGCACGCAGAGCGCGGCCATGCGGCACTATTTCTTTGCCGAGCGCGCCGCCAACAAGATCGACGATATCGATCCGGCAACGCCGCTGATCGACATCCAGAAGGTGGGCGTGATCGGCGCTGGCACTATGGGCGGCGGGATCGCCATGAATTTTCTTTCTGCGGGCATTCCGGTGACGATCCTCGAAATGGAGCAGGCGGCGCTGGACCGTGGCACGGGCGTCATCGCCAAGAATTACGAGCGCACTGCCGCGAAGGGCCGAATGAAACCCGAACAGGTCGAGCAGGCTATGGGATTGCTGACCGGCACGCTCGATTACGCCGATCTCGCCGATTGCGACCTCGTGATCGAGGCGGTCTATGAAAGCATGGAAGTCAAGAAAGAGGTCTTTGGCAAGCTCGACGAAGTGGTGAAACAGGGCGCGATTCTGGCTTCCAACACATCCTATCTGAACGTCGACGAGATTGCCCAGGCGACGAAGCGCCCAGGATATGTCCTCGGCCTGCATTTCTTTTCGCCGGCCAATGTCATGAAACTGCTGGAAATCGTGCGCGGGGCCGAAACGCGCGATGACGTACTGCTCACTTCCATGAAGCTGGCCAAGAAGATCGGCAAAGTCGCAGTGGTGGCGGGCGTGTGTCATGGCTTTATCGGAAACCGGATGCTCAGCCCGCGTCAGCAGCAGGCCAATGCGCTGATCATGGAAGGCGCCAAGTACTGGGAGGTCGACGACGTCCTGCTCGAGTTCGGCTTTCCGATGGGGCCGTTCCAGATGGCCGACCTCGCGGGGATCGACATCGGCTGGCACCGTGACCCCTCGAAGGTCACGACGATCCGCGAAGCGCTGTGCGCAGCGGAACGCTTTGGCCAGAAGAACGGCATGGGTTTTTACGATTACGACGAAGCGCGCCAGCGCACGCCGTCAGATGATGTCCAGCGCATCATTGCTGAATTTGCGGAGCGTGAGGGCACCGGGCAGCGCGAGATTTCCAAGGACGAGATCCGCGAACGGCTGCTGTATCCCATGGTCAATGAGGGGGCCATGATCCTCGACGAGGGCATGGCGCAGCGCGCCAGCGATATCGATGTCGTCTGGATCAACGGCTATGGCTGGCCGATCTACACCGGGGGGCCGATGTTCTGGGCCGATACGATTGGTCTTGATACGGTTGTTGAGGGTCTGGAACGGCATGCACTGCCGGTCAGCCCGTACCTGCGGGCCAAGGCGGAGGCGGGCGGAAGCCTGACTTAATCCTCAGCGATTGGGGTGCGCGACATTTTTGCAACGCTCGGTGGGGAAAATCTGTAACATTCCTGCTTGCTTATGCCGTTGCATGATTGCAAGAAGGTGGCCGAGGTTGGGAGAGGCCTCGGTCGATTGAGTGCCCCGGCGCGCGGTCAGCGTGTGTCGGGGTACTGACCCCTTTCCCCGCTCGCAAAACAGTAGGGGATGCATCTTATGAAGACCGTTTTCCGTAGCAGCATCGCATTGGGCGCCATGGCCGGTGCGCTGGTTCTGGCTCCATCAGCAGCATTCGCGCAGGCCAGCCCGCAGCAGGCCGGGGCCGATGCCAATTTGACATCCTCGCCCGACGAGCAACGCACCATCGTGGTCACCGGCTCGCTCATCCGCGGCACACCGGAAGATGCAGCACTGCCGGTGGACGTCTTCACCAGTGACGACCTTGCCAAGCAGGGTGTCGACAGTCCGCTGGAATTCATCAAGGAATTGCCCTCTGTCGGCGCGGTGCTGGGTGATACCAACCAGTTTGCCACCTCTGCACAGGCCTATCAGGGCGTTGGGTCGATCAACTTGCGTGGTCTCGGCCCGCAGCGCACTCTCGTGCTGGTGAACGGCAAGCGTACTATCCAGACCCCTGGCGCAGGCTTTGTCGATACCCAGCTGATCCCGCTGTTTGCGCTCGAACGGGTCGAAATCCTGAAAGATGGCGCTGGCTCGACCTATGGTTCCGATGCCATCGCGGGCGTCGCCAACTTCATCACCCGCAGTACCTTTACAGGTGTCGAAGTGCAGGGCGACTACAGCATCATCGATGGCTCGGACGATAATTATTCCCTGAGCGGGCTTGTCGGCTTCGAGTTCGGCGATGCAAATCTCGTGATCGGTGCCGGCTGGCAGCATCGGTCTGAATTGCCAACCACTGCGCGGGACTACACGCAGACAAATTATGCCGTGAATCCATCGGCCTATTCGGCGCTTTCAACCCCGGGTCTCTTCGCGGTAACCTATCTCAACACTGCGACCGGCGGTTTGACAACTCAGACTCGGCCCGATCGCGGCTGTAATGATCTTGGTGGTTTCCAGGATGGTGCGCAGTGCCGCTTCACCTACATCCCCTACGACAACATCGTCGAGGATGAAGATCGGTATCAGGTGTACGCTCAGTTCACTGCCGATCTGAGCGACAGGGTCAGGTTCCAGGCCGACGCCATGTGGGCGCGTACCGATCTGGAATCGATCAATTACTCACCGGCATTCCCGCCGACCCAGGGGCCCAATGGTTCGGGCTTCATCAGCGCTTTCACGACTTCGCCGGCCAACCCGGGGCTGCCGGCATTCCTGGCCCAACAGGGCCTGCCGGGAAGCACCGCCGGCATGCCGATCGTGCGGGTGACCAATGTCCTGTTCCGCCCGTTCGGCTATCTCGGTAATCCGCGTGATACTGATCGCGGTGCCGGTGAAGGCTTTGCCAGCACCGATGCCTTCCGTGTCAGCGGCGGGTTTGATATCGAACTCAACGACAGCCTCACGCTCGATCTCGATGCCACCTTCTGGGATGCAGATCGTGAGCGCTTTGCTCCCGGCATTGTCGGCAGCCGCCTGCAGGCTGCGCTCAACGGCCTTGGCGGACCGAATTGCCAAGGCACCACGCCGGGTGCGAACGGGTGCGTGTTCTTCAACCCGTTCGTCAACGCCGGGCCGGAAAACCCTGCGCTCAACCTCACCAACCCATTCTACGTCGCCGGCGCGGAGAACAGCCCGGAGCTCGTCCGCTGGCTCCAGGTTCCTAACGGTGTCGTTGAAGAGGAAAGCCAGTACGTGTTTGATGCGGTGGTTTCCGGCGACACCGGGTTCCAACTGCCCGGGGGCAATGCCGCCTTCGCGGTCGGCTTCCAGTACCGCAATACCAACTTCAACAGCCGCCCGTTCAACGACATCTCGAACCTCAACATTAACCCGTGTTTCCGCGAGGGGGACCGCAGCTGCGTCGGGACTTCGACCGAAGGCGTGGGACCGTTCATCTTCCTTGGCGGCTCGCGACCGGTCGATGTCGATCAAAGCGTCTATGCATTCTTCGGCGAATTGCAGCTGCCGGTAACGGACCAGCTCGAAGTGCAGGCGGCCATCCGCTACGAAGATTATGGCGGAGCGGTCGGCTCGACCATCAACCCGAAGGGCTCGGCTCGCTTCGAGGCGACCGACTGGCTGACGCTGCGCGGCTCTGTCGGCACAACCTTCCGCGGACCAATTCCCAGCCAGGTAGCACCGATTTCGGTCACGGCCTTGCAGGGCTTCACAGCAGCGGGCGGTAATTACAAGTCGCTGGATATCTTCGGCAACCCGAACGATCTCGGCCCGGAGACGGCTTTCACCTATAACATCGGTGCTATTCTCGATGCGCCGATCATGGGTGGTGGCGTGGTATTCAGCGTCGACTACTGGTCGATCGCGCTGAAAGACCGGATCACGACCACGCCGGGCGATGCCATTGCCAGCTTCGTAGGCAACGGCCAGACCACCGGCGCTGCGCCGGTCGATTGTTCGAGCCCGCTGGCTAACCTCATCACCTTCAGCGGCAATACCTGTGTGCAGGGCACAACAAATGGGCTCGACATCAGCCGTGTTCGCACGGACTGGGTCAACGGCCCGGATGTCGACGTGTCAGGGATCGACTTCGCGCTGAACTTCGACTTCCCGCTGGGGCAGGACCTCGATCTTGCCTTTGGAGCCGCCGGTTCATGGTATCTCGATTATACCTTCGCGGATTTCGAGTTGCAGGGCGTGGTTGTCGAACCGTCCTATGACGCGGTCGGCCTGGGCAACTACTTCCGCGATCCCAACACCGTGCCCGAGTGGCGCGCAAACGGCTTCGTCAACCTGGCCTGGAACATTGCCAACCTGCGTTACTCGGTCAGCCATATCGACGGTGTATCCGATGATCGCTGTATCAATCGCACACCCTGCTTCCAGACGTCGCAGGGGCCGACCGATTACGGCGTCGAGAGCGGCTCCTTCACGCAGCATGACATCTCGCTGACACTCGACCTGAACCTGGCCGGCGTCGAAGCGCAGCTGCAGGGGGCGATCAAGAACTTCACCGATGCCGAACCGGCTGAAGCGCAACTGCCGCTGGGCTATAACCCGTTCGTCGGTAACGCGATTGGCCGTCACTACCGGATCGGCTTGCGGACACGGTTCTGATCCACCGGAAAAGGCAAGGGGCCGGGGGCATCATCCCCCGGCCCCTTTTTTCTGCAAAGCCGAATTGTCGGCGACGATAGAGGAAAAAGGACATGGCGACCGCCGCACCCGTCGCGCCTGCAGGCGAAATCAGTGTCCGCGCGCGCAAGCTGACGCTGTTCCTCCTGACCGTCACCTATTTTTTCAGCTATATGGACCGGCAGATCCTCGCCATCCTGCTTGAGGATATCAAGGCCGATCTCCTTCTGAGCGATACCCAGCTCGGGCTGCTGTCGGGTTTTGCCTTCGCACTGTTTTACGCAACGCTCGGCATACCTGTCGCGGCGCTGGCCGACCGGATGAACCGGATCAATATCATCTCCATCGCGCTCGCCTTGTGGAGCGCGATGACGGCAATGTGCGGGCTGGCACAGAACTTCGTACAATTGCTCGCCGCGCGGGTTGGAGTCGGGATCGGCGAAGCGGGCTCCAGCCCCCCGAGCCATTCGATTATTGCCGACCTTTACCCGGCGGAAAAGCGCGCACTGGCGCTCTCGATCTATTCGCTTGGGGTCACGCTGGGTGCCGCCGCGGGGCAGATGTTCGGCGGCAATCTGACCTATTTCTTCGACTGGAGGGTTGCCTTCATCGTAATCGGTCTGCCGGGGTTGATCCTGGCCATTGTCGTAAAACTTTTTGCTACCGAGCCGCCGCGCCGGGCTGAACCGGGGGCGTTGGCGGACGAGAGCCAGCCGAGCATCCGCGAAGGCTTCCGTTCGATCCTGTCCAACCCTTCCGCGCGATGGATGATCGCCGCGGTCACGCTGACCTCGATGATCGGTTACGCGCTCACCGGATGGACCCCGGCCTACCTGATCCGCATCTTCGATCTGAGTACCCTGCAGGTCGGCAATATCGTCGCCCCGCTGCTGGCGATTGCAGGGGTTGCGAGCGGGCTCGGGGGCGGTTGGCTCGCCAACAAGCTGACCGCGCGCGATGGGATCTATCGGCAGGCGTGGATGATCGCCGTGCTCAAGACTATCGCCTTGCCGTTCTTGTTCTGGTTTTACCTTGCCGAGAACGCAACCTTGGCAGTGGGTGTCTATTTCATCGCCCTGCTGTTCCAATCGAGCTATCTCGGCCCGACATTCTCGGTCATCCAGACGCTGGCTCCGCTCAAGATGCGCGCAGTCTGGGCGGCGATCACGCTATTGATCATTAACCTCATCGGCCTGGGGCTGGGTCCGACCATGGTTGGTGTCCTGTCAGACCTGTTCGTGCCGCGTTTCGGGAATGAATCGCTGCGCTATGCTCTGCTGGTGATCGCAGCAATTACTCCGCTCGCCGTCCTTTGTTACTGGCGCGCAGCGGTGTTGCTCAAGCGAGATTTTCCCAAGCCGGTGACCGCTTAGGCCGAGCAGCTCGCTCCGCCCAGGACGCAGAACCTGGCGCAATGCGGGTGGTTGAGCTTCACTTCGCTCGAGGCCTCGTCCAGCGTCGCGCCCATGTCGAAACCGGGGTCGTAAGGGATCAGGGTGCAGGCCGCGACCCGCGGCTCGGCTTCGCCCTTGCGATGCACGACCATACGACTGTTGGCACACATGATATCGGCAGGGTCCTGGCCGAGGATTTGCCAGCAAGCCGTGGTGATCTCGGCAATGTCCTTGTCCTCGTCCATTTCCGGAAACAGGACCAGCTGCATCGGGTCGGCGGCGTCGATTGCCAAGTCGTGCCGGGCGAACAGCCGCGCGTAACCGACACGCTCATCGGCCTCGCTCTCACCTAGCAACATGCGGCCTGCAACGGCGATGGAAAATCCGTTCTCCGATAGCCAGCGAAGGCCGTCGATGGCGATATCCCAACTGCGCGGGCCGCGCTCGGCCTCATGCACGGCCTGGGTGTGATGATCGAGGCTGACACGGATGGTGAGCCGGTCGCCAAACTGTTCGCGCATTTGCAGCAGCGCCGCCTCGTGACGACGCATGGGTTTCATAGCATTGCTCAGCACAAGGGCTTCGAACCCGCGTTCGAGCGTATCCTGCAGCATCGGCACGAAGTCGGGGTTCATAAATGGCTCGCCGCCGGTAAAGCCGATCTCGCGCGTGCCTAACGCTTGCGCTTCGCCAAGGAAACGCGCTGCGTGTGCGTGGCTGAGGTAGATCAGCGCGTCATTGGTTGGGCTGCTCTCGATATAGCAGCTGGCGCAGGCAAGATTGCAGAGCGTACCGGTGTTGAGCCAAAGTGTGTCCAGGCCGGTCAGCGAAACACTGGCGCGCGGTTCGCCCTTGGCGGTCCAGTCAGGGTCGGAGAATTTGTCGGGCGCAAGTTCTCCGGCCTCGACCGCGAAAGGCGAAGCACCTTGCGGTGCATTGCGGCTCCTGGTTCGGGTGCTGGTCATGCGAAGGTCCTGCGTAACCGGGCGAGCGACCGGGCATAGGCCTTGGGCACAGCGCCGAACACAGTCGGCTCCCATGCGGCAAAGGCGGCGGCCTTGCTGATCTCGCTGCGAGTGGGATAACTGATGATGGCCGAGCCGAGCGCGAACGTGCTGCTTTTGCCGGTAATCACCTGACTGAAGGGCAGCAGCAATTCACCGGCATTCTTGCCGCAGATGCTCGCGCCCAGCACCTTCTTGCCTTTCAGGATGACCTTGAGATGTCCGAGTGTCTCGCCCTCGGCAACGGCGCGCTCGTTATGGTCGAACCCTTCCTTGATCACGGTGACCTTGTCGCCAAATTTCGCCTTCGCGTCGGCCTCTGTCATGCCGATTTGCGCGACTTCGGGTTCGGTGTAGGTGCACCACGGCAATGCCTTCCAATCGACCTTGGTGGGGAGGCCCAGTGTAATCTCGAGCGCCACGTTCGACCCTTCATAGCCCGAGACATGGGTCAATCGCGGTCCATCGCGACAATCGCCGATGGCGTAGATGTTCCTGATCGAGGTTCGGCGGCGTGCGTCGACCACGATGCCGCCTTTGTCCGTGGTAATACCGATTTCTTCCAATCCGTAGCCCGAGACACGCGGTTCGCGTCCCACCGCGACCAGCAGGTGTGACCCGGCAATCGTCTCTCCGTTGTCGACATGGACCCTGACCTCGTCGTTGCGACTTTCGACCCGCTTGGCCTTGCCCTCGACAAAGCGGACCCCTTCCGCCTTCATCACGTCGACCACGATCTCAACCGATTCCGCATCGTCGCGGCCCATCGGCCGTTCGGGTTCGATAACCGTCACTTGTGCGCCGAGGCGGGCGAAGCTCTGCGCCATCTCCATGCCGATTACCCCGCCGCCGATGATGACAAGGTGGTCGGGCCGGGATTCCAGTTCGAACAGGTTCTCGTTCGTGAGATATGGTACCGCGTCGAGGCCCTCGATCGGCGGGACGAACGGCCGCGATCCGGTGGCGATGACGATGCGCGGCGCGCTCAGCTTGCGCCCGCCGACTTCGATCGTATGCTTGCCGGTGAGACGAGCCCATCCGCGGATGACTTCGCAGCCCATCTCCTCGAAGCGTTCCTGGGAGTCATGCGGGGCAATGGCAGCGATGGCACCCTGGATGTGACCATGCACGCCGCTCCAGTCGATCTGCGGAGATGCGATCTGGACACCAAAGCGCTTTTCCTCGCGCGCTTCAGCGGCGCGCTTGGCTGCGGTGATCAATGCCTTGGATGGTACGCAGCCATTGTTGAGACATTCGCCCCCCATTTCCCCGCCTTCGATCAGCGCGACCTCGAGGCCGAACAGGGCACAGCCCCCGGCCGCTGTGAGCCCGGCCGCACCTGCGCCGATGACAATGACGTCGTGAGTGAATTTCATGTGTGCCCTTGCAACCAAAAACGTCTAACCGGCGTACCTACCGTCAAGAGCATGTTCGTAAGCGAGGGTCGACAAGTTTCATGAATCTCGAAATATCGCGCGTCGACCGTGACAATGCCCTGCAAGGCCTATGGCCCTCCGCCAAGGTAACCTGTT
>SHLU01000089.1 GCA_004282995.1 Sphingomonadaceae bacterium | reverse complement strand
GAAGAGGCCAAGCATCCGCAATTGAAGGAATTTGTCGACCTTCTGTTCAAGAGCATACGTCTGGAAGGCCAGCCACTCGACATCAACCGCCACGGCGAACTCAACACACTCAAACAGTTTCGCGACGTGTTCAACATGCGAGAGGCCGTCTACCGGGCCCTCATAGCGTCGAACACCGACCACTCCGATATAAAAAACCTCAAATTCTACGATGGCTCAACGGTCAAGCTGGATTTCATGTGGTCGGACACGGTCAAGGAGGTGCTTATCGAGCAATTCGGCCTTGAATGCGAAGAGCCCGATAGCCACAAGCCCCGCGGGCATCCCGAAGGCTCAGAAAAGATTGAGGAAGTTCGGGTGGACTGGAACCTGCCGCGACTGACAAAGGAAGTAGCGCTCGCCGCCTCGTTCACCTCTGACATTCGGTATGAGATAACCGGGACGCTGCATACCTACGGCGATTAACCGCCCGCTGCTGCAGCCTGACGCACGCTGCGCTTCACCTCGGCCTTGAAATCGTAGGGCGTCCAGTCGACGCAGTCCGGCCATTTGTCGGTCTTCACCCAGTAGTCGCACAAGCCGAGCTTGTCGCACAGGCCTATGAAGCGCGTAGTTTTATTGACGTCGCTCCAGCGGCCGAGGACGACGCCGGGATAGATTGCGCTCGGCCGGTCGCCTTCGGGCCGGAAAATATGATCAAATGATGCACGCTCGGCCATCTGCAAGGCCTCTTCAGTCGTGCCGAGATCCGAAACGCATTGAACGATATTGAGCGGAACCGTTCCGGTCTTCTCGAGCAATCTCTTGTAGCTGTCCAACCGGTCGCGCTTCTTCTCCTCGTCGCCCGACCACATCGCCTCTGCATAGAGGCGGGTTTCGCGCAATGCCCAGGCCTGCCAACCATCGAAATCTTCTGCATCGCCGACGGCACCGTCATAGGCGTCGCGGAACCCGAGGCCTGCTGCAAAGCCCAACAACGAAAGAAGTATCCCGGCGTTCTTCGGCCACCGTCTATGGAGGGACAGAAGCATTCTGATTGACGCCTCGTAATCACCAACATAGGTGCGCATCTGCGCTACGTGCAGCCGCGCCGAGGGCATCAGGGGGTTGAGTTCGCAGGCCTGCTCGGCCAGCCGCAAGGCTTCGCGAAAGCGGCCTACGCTCCAGCAGAACACGCTCATTTCATTGAGCGCTTCGGGATCGTGCGGAGCGACCGCCAGGGCGCGGTCGAGCAGTTTCTCGCGGGCGCTATACGCGCCCCAAGGCTCCAGCCTGGCCAGAGCAACATACGCACCGATCCGCTTGGGATCGAGTCGGAGTGCAGTGTCGGCAGCGTGGACAACACCATTGCGCCCCTCAGCGAAATCAGTCTGTGTATGGGCTGAGCGCAGGATCCAGGCCCTTGCGCCTGCCAGCAACTCCCAGGCCGGGGCGAAATCGGGCGACGAGTGGACGACCTCTTCGAGCATCGGTACGGCCCGGGTCGCGCTGTCGTCAAACTCCGGGTCGCCTTCCGCCAGTATCCCCCGGGCGCGAAGGAACAACTCGTACACCGCGGGATCGAGAACCGCCGACTTGGCAGGCGGCGCCAGCTTGACCTTCAATGCCTCGGCGACCGCTTCGGCGATGTTTTCCTGCAAGGTAAACACATCGTCGAGATCGCCGTCGAACCGGTCAGCCCACATTGCATTGTGCGTGGCGCAATCGACCAGTTCAGCGGATATCCGCACGCGCGCCCCGCTCCGGCGCACCGTGCCGTCAAGCAGGTGGCTGGTTCCCAGCGCACCGGTCACCCGGTCGATGGTCTTGTCCTTGCCGCGGAACTGGAAACTGGACGAACGGGCCACCACGCGCAGCTTGGTCAGGCTCGCCACCGTGCGCTGGATTTCTTCCGAAACCCCGTCGCAGAAGTAGGTTAGCTCCTCGTCGGAACTGAGATTGTCGAAGGGCAGGACCGCCAGCAAGGGCACCGTTTCTTCCAGCACTGCGGTCGCTGACCGCGCTGGTTCGGGAGGTGGATCGATCGGAACCGGATTGTGCGGCGGGTGGGCTGGCTTGGCGACGAACTTGGCGACGTCTTCAACAAAAGCCAGCCAGGCCGGATCATTAACCTCCCCGCCCCAGTGACCCAGTTCTGCCGTTTGCGTAAGTTCGAACATGATCGGACGCTCGCAAGCTTCGATCATCGCTGGAACGAGTGTTCCGTTGCGTTCGGCGATGGTCGCTTCCGCGCGCACCCAGCGCGAGCCGACAGAACGCGGCGACCACAAGACCACCACCGCCCTGGCGTGGCGCAACGCCGCCTCGGTCACCTCGTCATAGGCTTCACCCGAGCGAAGGGCCTGATCCCACCAGACGGTGAAGCCCTCGCGCTCAAGCCCTTCTGCAAAGCGCCGCGCAATATCCGCATCCTTGCGGTTATAGGAGAGGAATATGTCGGAGATGCTGCCTCCTCTGACGTCCCGCTCGTCCTTAACGGCATGGTAGCCCTCCCAAGGGGCATGTAGCAACCTCAATCGGTTGGCAGGTCAAGGTGCAGGCTAATACCCGCGCCGCCATGGCTACCTCAGCGGGGGTCATGCTACGGCTCAGCCGTCTCCGATGAAGCAGGGGAAGGGGGCTCGGCCAGTTCGGCATCGAGAGCTTCGGCCTTCTCCTGAATCCGCTTCTGCGTCTCTTCATACCGCTCTTCGAACGTAGGTTCGCTTTCGCAGGCGAGCAGCAGAAGCGGCAGGGCGAGGAACGCGCCCCGCATCAATAGTTCTTCCGATAGCGGACATTAATGTTGGTTGCGCCCGAGCCGCCTGCCTGGCTGAGGATCGAGAGGAAGGGGGTCAGGGCGATCTCCAACTGCGTCGCGGTGAAACCCCGCGCATCAGTGATAAATTCGACATAGATGTCGTCGGAGATATACTGGCCGGCCGCGAGCGCCGTTCCACGGCCATTGGTTTCGTCGGGGCCCAGGATGCGCAAACGGTCTATCCCGGTCGCCGAACGCAGTTTGCCGAGCGGATTGAGACCGCCTCCCGTTCCCCGCAACGAATTGAGCGAAGCAGCCAGCTGAACCGCCTGGATGGCGGACAAATTGCCGACCGAGCTGCCGAACAGGATGCGTGCCACGATCTCATCTTGCGGCAGGCCGGGCGTACTGGAGAATTCGATCTGCGGATCATAGGCGCGCCCCGCGATTTCCACGTTCACCGCCACATCTTCGATATCTTCCGTCGCCGATATTGCCAGCGTCGGGTTGATTGTCGGGCCGCCGGTAAAACCGATCCGTCCCTGGTCGAGAGTGAAGGATCGGCCGGCGAAGCCGAGTGTCCCGCGGATCAGTTCCACGGCCCCGGAAAGGCGGGGATTGGTGCTCGTGCCGATGAGCCGCAGGTCGGCGCTCCATTCGGATTCAAGCCCCATACCCGAAACATACAGCCGCTCTGGCGCATCGAGCGACACGTTGAGCCTCAGCAGTTCGAACAGGCCAGGCTGGTGCACCGCCGGTTCGTCTCCGGTAATCCGCTGCGGTCCGCGTGGTGGCTTAAAGCGCACCCCGGTCAACTCGGGCACTTCGGCGGCCCCCTGCCGGATGATTTCATAGCGCGTCTCGGGCAGGTTCAATTGACCGGAAAGCAGCGCAGTCTGCCCTGCAGTCTTGGTCAATCGCAGATTGCCGTTGGCTGTGGTCGACAGGGCTTCGCTGCGAGCCAGCCGGGCATTATCGAGCGCAATGGCCAGGTTCATCGGATAACCATTTTCCGCCGAAAGGCTGATGAACCCGCTGGCATCGACACTGCCCTCGCCCGCTGTCGCAGTCAGCCGTTCGATTTCCAGCCGGTTACCGCTGAACCGCCCGGCCAGCGCCATATTGGTGAGGCGCGTACCATAGGTTTGGTTCTCGTAGATCAACTTATTGGCACGCACGATCCCGGCCAGACGAGGGTCCTGCACCCGGCCGGAGAAATCGGCGGCGAGGCCAATCGGTCCTGACAGGCTTTGCTTGGATGCCCCGGCAAAGGAGAACAATGTCTCCGCGGGACCATTATAGCGGATGCCGCCACCCAATGGAGCCGCAAGCAGCCTGGTGGTCCACGACCCCGCCCCCGGAGGCAAAGGTCGCAAACTCGCCGAGATCCGACCAATAACGCTGCCACGGCGGCGCATAACGGCCCGCGCCTCGCCGCCATCGGGCAGCAGCTTGCCAACAAAATTAAAATCGATCGGCTGACTGACCGAAAGAGCGGTGGTGCGGCTGAAGTTACTGATCTTGAGCCGGGCATCGGCACGTGGAAACGCCGAAGATGTCGGCTGGTCGAAATCGAGGCTGCCGGTAGCCCGGCCGTTGAGGCCCAGTCCCGGCACAAAGGCGTCCAATATGCCCAATTCCAGTGAATCGAGCCGGCTCTGGATCTTGAGACCATCGCCATAGGTACCGGCCAGGCGGATGTTGCCGCGTCCGAAATCGATCCGTGTCGGCAACAATTCGTAGTTGCCGTCACGTGGCAGGATGCGCGCCGGGTTGGCGGTCTGGAATGTGATACCCCGCATCTTCCCCTTGATCGAGGTGCGCCAAAGTTCGGGCTGCAGTTCGGCATTGGCGGACACGCGGAAGGGTACCCCGCCAACGCCCTCGGCCAGTATCCGAGCCTTACCGCGCCCGTCACGATAGTCGATCCTTGCCCGCGCAGCAGTGAGGCTCAGCTCCCCAATACGCGTTTGCGAAAGCTGCGCATCGGCGACGATGTAGGGCTGGTCGTAGAGGATCACGCGGGCATCAATGATGGCCGATCCGATGGTCAGGCCGGCAGGGCCGGGAAGCTGAGTATTCTGCGCCCGCAGATTAACCAGCGCTGCCTGGTATTGTCCCTTGGCCTCGAGGCGGACGACTCCGGACACACCTTGCCCATCGGCTACCAGCCGACCAGCAAATGGTCCGGCCGCAGTCTGCTGCAGCGATCCTGAAAAGCCGATGCCAGCCAGGTCGGCGCTGGTAATGTCGAGCGTTGCGCGTGCGCCTGTGCCCAGCACTACATCGGCGCGCAAAGGTCCGAAATCGGTATCGGCCTTGGCCTGCAGGCGATAGCCATTACGCGCGGCGCTGATGTCGGCTTGCAGGTTGGCAAGGCCAATCCCAAGGTCCGGGCGTTCGGCGGTGACGATTGCTTGCGGATTGGCGAGCGTCCCTGTGACCTGCAAACCCACCGGACCATAAGCTTCAGTGACCCCATCGGCATTGAGCGCCAGTCGGCCGTCAGGCGCGTAAAACCCTTGCCCGCCGGTGACGCGGACTTCAGGTGAGCGCAGGGTAAGGTTGGTAAACCGGACAATCCCATCAGCACCGTAGCGGACATCGCTGGCGGCGACGACATTCCCGCCAAGAAAATCGCGAACGCCGTCATTGAACAGCCGGGTCGAGCGTGCCCGGACCTTGCCCGCGAGGATAAAACCTTCACCTTGCGATTCCAGATCGACATCGGTTTCGATATCGAAAATGCCGACGCTCTCGATCCGATAATTGTCGATCTTGCCGTCGATCGCGCCGGTGTAGAGCCCGGTCGATGTGTCTGCGAGAAGGATCAACCCGGCATCGATGCGGTCCGAGCGGATACGCATATTGTCGGACAGGATGCGCGGCCCGTCGATGGCAAGATCCCCCGTCAACCGCACATCGCGCAATGTCCCGCCGGCGACCGTGTCGAGCCCGACAATACGGGCTGCGCGCGCTTCGACCGGGATCATGATAGCACCGGCATCGACCCGCGCCGCGCCGGAAGCGCGTAGGTTCTCGATGCCAATGTCATCCATAACCAGACGATTGGCATTGAGCGCGTATTCGACCCGTGGTGCGTTGAACTGGCCATTGAGGGTGAGCAGGGCACGCAGGCCGCTGCCCTGCAGATTCTCCGCCAGAACCGAGGGGCGGAGCAGAACGAAAGCGAGTTTGAGGTCTTCAAAGCTGTTATCCGACAGATCAACCAGGCCATTGCTGGTCAGCCGGAAGGCATCGCTCGATACACTGCCGGACAGCAGCGCGCGCCGCTCTTCCAGCGCGGCACTCATGTCGATGTCGGTCGTCGTTCCTAGCAGCGCAGCCGTCGAACCATCAAACAGCCGGGCGACGCGCGCCGGCCCCTTGAGCGAGAATGTGCCGGCACGCGCCGACAAGCTCAAATCGGCGAACTTGCTGCCGGCAAGGTCTGCATCGAGCTTTCCGTTCCACGCCTGCCAATCGCCCTTGCCGGCAATCCGGACCGCGAACGGCTCTGCCACACCTGCCAGTGCCGCGAGCACTCCGTCGCGAAGAGCTTCGACCTCCAGATCAAGCGCAAGGCGGTTGTCCTCCGGAACAGCATCAAGCGTGAGCGCAATCCGGTCTCCGCCGCCGCGCCCCTGCCCGGCAATGGTCCGCCCATTGAAACTGGCCTTGGCCCGGCCATCGGCAATATGCGCTTCGCCGGCAAGGCTGGCCACACGTCGCTCGCCACTGACGGCTGCCTCTGCGGCGAAACGATCGATCCGGAATTCTTCGATGTCGATATCGTAGTCGGGCAGGAGCGGATCCTGCGATGGCGGGGTCTCGGCAAATTCGGGCAGGCGCAGCAAGGTGACAAGCTGCGCGGTGAACGAGCGTATGTCGATATGGCCATTGGCAAAAGCGAACGGCCGCCAGTCGAGACGCATGGCCGGCGCAGTCAGAAACACGCCTTCGGGATCTGAAAGCGCAACATCTTGCAGGATCATTTCGCCGTAGAGCGAACCCTCGATCCCGCCGATCTCGATCTCCAGACCGTTCTCGAACTCGAGACCTTCGATCTGGTCGATAACGAATTTCTTGCCCGGTCCTGTGTTGAGACCGAGCAGCAGCGCCGCGACCAACAACATGAGAGTGCCCAACGCAATGCCGAGCCAGATCGCCAGCTTGCGACCGCGGCCTATTTGCCGGGGCGAAGTGTGCTCGACCATTTCGGTATCGATCTCGTCGGCCATCAGAACGCCTGCCCGATGGATACATAGATTGCGAAGCTGCTTTCGCCTTCCCGGCGGTCGAGCGGCATCGCGAGATCAAACCGCATTGGCCCGAAATTGGTATAATAGCGCCCGCCTACGCCAGCGCCAAAGCGCAGGTCGGAAGCATCCGGCATGTTGCTTTCATAGACCTGGCCGGCATCTACGAAGCCGACGACGCCGAAATCGCCGAAGCGGTAGCGCACTTCAAAGCTTGCTTCGTTGAAGCTGCGCCCTCCGATCGGTCGATAGATGAACGGGTCGGCGGTTTCATCGGGATCGGTCGGATCGAATTTGGGGTTGTCTAACACTACCCGCGGGCCAACTTCCTGGTAGCCGAACCCGCGAACAGAGCCGCCGCCACCGGCATAGAAGCGGCGCGAAGGTGCCAGGTCAAACCGCTCGATACCCTGAATGGTCCCGGCGGCCAGACGCCCTGCCAGTGTGATGGCATCGGTCGCAGAGAAGTAGGCCGATCCGTCGAGCCGGGCCCGCACATAGGGTACGAACCCGTCGTGCAGCGAGCCTTCGGGTTCGACCAGTGCAGTGATCCGAAAACCCTCGGTCGCGTCGAGCAGACTGTTGGTCTGGTCGAGCCCCAACTGGCCGATCAGCCCGCCGATGAAGAAGGTACGTCGATCGAGATCGCCAAGCGCGAAATCGAAATCCTGCTCGTTAGTGCCGATCAGCCGCGCCCCAACGGCATAGGTAAGTGGTTTGCGCCAGATGCTGGTCGATTCGTAAGTCATCAACGCCGACAGACGACCGGTAAAGGCCTCATAGGCGTCGTAGTCGCTACGCAGCGCCTCGGCCACGACCAGGAAAGCCCGATCACGTTTGCCAGCATTCGAGCGGCGGAATATCAGCCCGGCACCCTGCTCGCGGGTGCCCAGCACGCCGCGGGCGGTCAGCGAGCCTTCGGGCGGAAACAGGTTGCGGTGGGACCAGCTGCCCTCGACCCTGAAGCCCTCGCCGGTGCCGTAACCTGCGGTTGCAGCAATCGTGCGCGGCGGAGCGGCCGCCTGGTCGACCACGATCGTCACATAC
Source organism: Sphingomonadaceae bacterium (assembly GCA_004282995.1). Lineage (GTDB taxonomy): Bacteria > Pseudomonadota > Alphaproteobacteria > Sphingomonadales > Sphingomonadaceae > Parerythrobacter. Next base: position 1,075 of record SHLU01000089.1, on the reverse strand, counting down.
TCGGTACCCTCCCCGGCGTCCTCGCCGGTCTCTTCGGGCTGCACAGATACGGTGTTCAACAGGCCTGTGGCCACGAGCGCCTGGCGCAGATCATCGACCATGCGGCTGTCATAGAGCTCGCCCTGCTCGAAGCGGGCAAGGACCGCGACGTGATCGGCATCAAACGCAAGATCGCCAGTCGTCCTGAAGCTCCCGAAGCGCGCGCGCGTTCCAACGGCGACCGGCAGCGTATAGGCACCGTCGCCGGTTTCGGGATCGAGGAGGATGTCCCGCTGTCCCACCTTGGCGAAGGGATATCCGTTTTCAGGCAAAGCCACCGCCACTCGCGCCTCGGCGGCCTGGACCCGGGTTGCGATGATCGGCTGGCCCACTTCGAGTGCGAGATTTTCGCCGATCAGACCGGGCGGATCGACCGGATCAGCCTCGATTGTTATATCGGAGAAAGTGTAACGCCGGCCAGGTTCCACCTGGATTACCGCTGTCAGCGCAGGTTCGTCGGGATCGCTCGACCGGTCGACCCGGGTTTCGATTTTCGCCGTGTACCAACCTTCCGATGCCAGAAGCCGCTCGAGCAGGATGGCATCTTCCTTGAGCCGCGCCGTAACCTGAGCAACATTGGCGGCCTTGCCGTCCCCGGTTTCGAGTGCCGAGAAATCGTCGAACATATTGCGCAGATCGGCTTCAGTCTCGGCATCCACCTCGTCCAGGCCGTCGATCACGAAGTTATAGCCAACCTCGACGGTCTTGATATCGCTTGCATCCTCGGCAAATTTCACCGGCTCGACCTCGAACTCGCCGAGAGGAGGGAGCGGTGCAATCAGTTCGGCATCGCGGATCGGAGCGTCACCGATCTCCTCGACCAGATCCCCGTCCGCAAGTACCGGCTCTCCCAGCGGAGGCTGCTGACCCTGACCAGGTTCCGCACCAGTCTCCTCCTCTGCCAGGCGTCGCTCGAACTCCGCAATCGACTCCAGCGGCATATCGAGGGCAGGGTCGCTTTCCGGGTCGAGTTCGGGAATAGATGCCTCGAACTCTTCGTCGCTGATGATCTGTTCGATCTTTGGCAGCACCACAT
>SHLU01000088.1 GCA_004282995.1 Sphingomonadaceae bacterium | reverse complement strand
TCAGCGCGGCTGTCAGCATGGGCCGATATGTCGATCAATGGCGCGAGATGATCGAGCTTGAGGGATGGAATACGCCTGAAAGCGTGCGCATGCCGGAATCACCAGCGGATCAATCTTCCCTTGTCGAAGTGGGTCCACAATGAACCGTAAGCCGCTCACGCAGGAAGCGGTCGGCAATGTCGGCTGGCAGGCGCTCGTCATGGGAACCAATCTGATTCTCAAGGCGGGCATCCTGATCTTGCTCGCGCGGTCGATGCCGGCAGCCCAATTCGGCCTGGTTGCGGCGGCAACAGTCATCACCAGTCTTGCTACCGACTTCAGCCAGATGGGGGTTCATCGCGCTTTGGTGCAGCGGCTGCGGCTCGATCCGGCGCATATCCGCACAGCTTTCGCGCTTTCGCTGCATTCCGGCATCGCAGCCGCTGTCTTGCTGTTTCTCGCCGCGCCGTGGTTCGCCGATTTGCTCAGGATCGAAGGCACTCAAAGCCTGATCCGTTTTCTCGCCCTGACGCTATTCGTTAGCGGGATCTCGTCAGTCTCGGCCTCGCTGCTGGAGCGCGAGCGTCGATTCCGCACACTCGGCCTGATCGACCTGGCGAGCTATTTCACCGGCTTTGGGTTGGTTGCGCTCCCTCTGGCCATGGTCGATTACGGAGCCTGGGCGCTGGCGGTCGGTCATTTGACCCAAGCCCTGGTGCGCTGCACGGCCATGATGATTGTCGCCACGCCCAAGCTTGCGCTGATCCCGCGCTGGCAGGAGAGCAAGGACCTGTTGCGAACCGGGATTGGCTTCTCTGCCGGGCAGATTGGCAATTACCTCGCCACGCAGGCCGACTATTTCGTGGTTGGTCGGTGGCTTGGTGCCGAGGCGCTGGGCCTCTACAGCCGCGCCTACCAGTTCCTGATGCTGCCGACCCACATGTTCGGCAAGGTCACCTCGACCGTGCTGTTCCCCACGCTCGCCTCGATCCAGGACCAGCCCGAACGGGTCGCCAGAGCATATATCCGGGCGCTCGGCGTCATCGCGTTAATGACCCTGCCGGTGGGCGGCGCACTGGCGGTTCTGGCGCCGGAATTGATCCTGTTCCTGCTCGGATCGAATTGGGCGGGGATGGTGCTGCCATTCCAGATCCTCGTCAGCATGCTGTTGTTCCGGACCAGCTACAAGATCAGTGATTCCGTCGTGCTGGCGATGGGCTCGATGTATCAGCGGGCAAGGCTGCAATTCCTCTATGCCGGAGCGGTTGCGGGCGGTTCGCTGCTGGGCCTCGCCTATGGCCTGCCCGGAGTGGCCGTCGGTGTCGGCAGTGCGGTCGCGCTCAATTACCTGATGATGATGACCCTGGCGCGGCGCGTCACGGGGTTATCGCTGGGCAAGGTTGTTGGGGTCCAGCTCAAGCAGTTGCCCGGTGCTGCCGCCATTGTCGCGCCGCTCTGGATTGCCGCCGTCGCAGCGCGAGAGGCTGGTTTTGCCGACCATTCCGTGCTGGGCCTTGCCATTCTTTCGGGACTGGTTGCTGCGGCCTTCGCATGGGTGGCGGTACCGGGCCTGTTTGGAGCCGAAGGTCGCTGGCTGCGTGAACTGGCGGTGGACCGGATCGAAACTTTCCGGTCCGGTCACCGAGCCGCGCCGGCAGAGTAATCAGGCAGTCCGGCGGGGCCGGAATGCTCGCGGCGGACGCACTTGGCGTTGCGGGCTTGAGGCCATTCTGTCGCCCTCCAGCGCCGGTCGCATGGCCGAGATCGCGCCCACGACAAACCAGAACAATATGTCGTTCCAGAATGGTCCTGTGTTGTGGAACAGCGCATGGACCGCATAGGGTACGAAGACGATCGCCACATGGCGCGCTCGCCAGAGCAGGCGTCCGACAAGCGGCAAGGCAATCAGCAGCGTGATGCCATAGGTCGTCAGCATGTTGAGCAGGTAGTTGTGCAATTCCGCCTCGCGCACTTCGCCTGCACCTTCGAAGCGATAAAGTTCCTGCCAGTAGGGCGCCCAGTGTTCGTGCGATATGAAGTCAAAACCGTACCCGAGCGGATTGTCCTGAAACAGCATCAGCCCGAAAGTCACCAATGGCAGGCGGCCGGAGGCAGAATTGTCTCCGACGCGAAACACGCGGTTCTCGGCTCCTTGCATCGCGTCGAGGATCATTGGCGCCGCAATGACCAGCGCTACGCCCAATACAGCTGCCGACAGGATCGTCACGGCAGAGCCATTTCGCAGGGCATAGACCGCGAGGAATACGGCCCCACCCAGAATCGGCGAGCGGGTGGCAGTGAAGAAGGCGACCGTAGCCATCACGGCCAGCGAGATTATGATGACCGGATCGATCTGCCCTGCCGCACCGCCGCCGTTCCCACCAAGCCGCAGCCGCCACGCACCGTAGGCTGCAAATCCAAGGCAGGCCTGCGTGGCGAGATGGATCGGTGAATAGGAAAGGCCCATTGGCCGGCGGTTGAGGAACGAGCTGTCCTCGTGCAATTTGTGCCCCTGCAACCGGCCGAGTATTTCACGCAGGTTCCATCCTGCATCGAGGCCGATGAACTGGATAGCCGCAACGACGGCACTGATGGCGAAAGCAGCGCAGATGGCCAGCACGGCAGCGCGCGGCCCGGCGAGGTCGGCCAGCATGGCGGCCAACAGCAAGGTCACCGTGATTTGCAGATGGACCTCCATCAACATCCGGCCCACGATGGCGGGATCGGCGCCATTCACGAGGCTCACCAAAGTCCCCAGCAGGGCCAACAGACCCGCCAGGGCCAGCACTAGCCAATGCCGGCGGATGGTGTCGAGGAAATGCTCCGGTCGGAGAAAACCGAGCATCGCCAGCAGGCCGAGTGCCAGTCCTGACCGTATCGGGATCGAGGCAACGTCCAGCGAGATCAGCGCGACATTGAACAGCACGAGAAAGAAAATTCCGCCCGCCGCAGCATACCGCATCACCGGTGACAAGACAGGACGCGCGACGTGGATGGCTCGCGCCCTCATGTCAGGTGTGCGTGCCAGTTGCCCTTGCCATAGCTATAATAGCTTTCCGCGCTTTGGCCTGCGCCGGCGCGGCGGGCATCATATTTTGTCAGGATCGCTGCGGCCGGAACGGTATCCGGAAGCCGCGCCAGTGCGGCATCGAGATGTTGTGGGTCGGTCCGGTTTGCCTCGACCACCATGACCACGGCTTCGACGCTTTCGGCAAGCAGTACGGCATCGGCGAGTCCCATGATCGGCGGCCCGTCGACCAGGACAATGTCGGCAAAGGATTGCAGCTTGTCGATCACGGGCCGGACACGATCAGGGGCCAGCAGCGCGACGAGGTCGCCGCGGGCATGACCGGCATCGATTGCAGCCAGGCCTGCGCGGTGGTTGACCCGCGCCAGTGAAGTAAGATCGGCTTCCCCTGCCAAAGCCTCGGCCAGACCGGGTTCCGCGCTGGGATTGCGCAGATCGGCATGGACCACAACGACGCTGTAGCCGAGCGTGCGCAGCCCGCGGGCCAAACCCCAGGCCGAGCTCGACTTCCCTTCGTTGGCGCTGGTGCTGGTGATCAGCATCGAACGCGGCATGGCCGCACCGCCAAAGTGGCGCATGGCGGCAGCAATGGACTTATAGGATTCGGACTGGGGCGAGTCGGACTGCCGCAGCGCGTCAGCCATGTCGCTGCCTCTGGCCAGCGCAGGTACCGCGCCCAGCGCGGAGAGATCGGCCGCGCCTTCCAGATCGTCGAGCGAGCGGATCGGGCGGTTTATCGCTTCGCGGAGAAGAGCCAATGCCATGCCTGCAATAATGCCCAGAACCAACGCCAGCGCCATGATCCATGCAGGCCGGGCCGAGCTTGGGTCGAGCGGTGGTTCGGCGCGGTCGACCAGCATGACGTTGGCCGATGGAGCACCCGACGCGGCAGACACTTCCTTGTAGCGTTGCAGCAGCCCGTCATAGGCCATGCGATCGGTTTCGACCTGCCGTTCGAGCGAATTATAGCCGACGCCGCGCTCTTGTTCAGCCATGGCCTCGCCGCGCAAACTGGCGATGGTCGACTGCAATTGAGCTTCCTGTTGCGCGGCTGCCTGGTAACGCTGTCGGACCGAGGCCTTGATATTACCGGCAAGCGCAGCGATCTCGCGTTCGAGCTCATCAATCTGAACCCTGGTGGCGGCGACGGTCGGATATTCGTCGGTGTGACGCTGGCGATCCTGCGCCAGGTCGGCCTGCAATTGCGCCTTGCGGGCCAGCAGTTCCTGGTAGGCGCGGTTTTCCTGCACTTGCGGCAGTGTCCTGGCGGAGACGCCCTGGACCTGGGCCCATTCCTGTTGCGCATCGATCCGCCGGGCCGTCGCCGCAGCCAGAGAGGCCGACAATTGATCGATCTGCTGGCCGGGCATCGAGCCTATTTGCGTATCCTCACCCGAAGTCGTGCTGGTGAGGCCGGCGGTGCGCGCGTAGGCGAGCATCCGGCGTTCCGATTCTTCCAGCTTGCTCTTGGTATCGTTGAGCTGTTCGAGCAGGTATTTCTGTGCCTGGTTCGACGTTTGCACCTTGCCGCGGATATTGTCCGCCACCAGCGCTGCGGCGTAGGCGTTGGCAATGAGTGCAGAGGCATTGGGGCTGCGGCTGGTGAAGGAGATCTGCGCGAGGCGGGTGTTGAGACCAAGGTCCGCCAGCACGCCCTCGCGCAAAGTCTCGAGCATCTCCTCTTCGGTCGGGTTTTCAAGGCCGAGAGCGGCTTGGACAGCCGGCATCTGAGACAGGCGGATCATCTCGGCAACTTCCAGCGCCAGGGTCTTGCTGTGAACCCGGTCAAGCTGCGTTTGCAGGAATCGGTTGGCGTCCTCGGGCTCGGGATCGAGGCCGGGCGCGGCAATGATTTGTGGTGTCTGCTGCTCGAGCTGGACCGATGCCGAGGCTGTGTAGGTCTTGGGCAGCAGTACGACCGCCAGCAACCCAAGCGCCAGTGCCGCGAGCAATGACCCAAGCAGCACGAAACGCTGGCGATATAGCACCGCACGCATTTGTGTGGCCGCATTCGATCGCGGCGCAGCGCGCATCATGGACGGCGCTTCGAGCGCCCGCGTCCCGATGGCGGGGATTACCGTCCGTTCCATGGCTACAGTATCCGGAAAAGGTTGAAGACCGGGGCGCCAAAATATTCGCGCCACGCTTGCTTCAAGGCGGAAAAGCCTACCACGACTTCATCGCCGGGCAGCAGAACCGGGTTGGGATCGATCCCGGCCCTGATACGCCGGATGTCGAACCGGGCACCTGCACGGCGCCCGTGGATAGTCCGAAATACGAAGATCTGATCGTTGGCGGCGATGTGGGTCGGGCTTTCCGCCAGGGCCAGTGCCTCGATCAGTGTCGAGGTGCCGCGGATCGGGAAAACGCCGGGCTTGTTGACCGCTCCCTCGACAGTCACTGTCTGCCCGGACTCGACCAGCGCAATCGCAACCTGCGGCCGATGAATATAACGGGTCAGCGCGCTTTCGAGATATCGACTGAGCTCTTCTGGGGAGCGTCCTTCGGCCCGGACTGCCCCCAGCAGCGGGATCGAGACATTGCCGGCCGGATCGACCTGCAGCGATTCATAGCTCAATTCGGGCTCGTTGAAGACCCGCAGGCTGATGGTGTCATTGGCACCGAGGACATAGCCGGCAGCTGCGGGTGAAGGGCTGGCGGCCGGGATGACGGAATAGGCTTGGGCACCCATGGGAAGCGGGCTCTGCACGCCGCAGGCTGCAAGGCTGGCGCATGCGGCCAGGACAAATCCCGTGTTCCTCGCGGAGCGGTGGGTCAGGGGTTGGGAGGCAGGGGGCCGACGTGACATTTTCAGCGCGCTCCTTGGGTCTTGAGCAGGGCGGGCACGGTTCGCAGGAGAATGGCCAGATCCAGCCGAAGCGATGCATTGCGAACATAGGCAACATCGAGCGCGACGCGTCGCGGGTAAGTCGTGTCGTTGCGTCCACTGACCTGCCACAGCCCGGTGAGTCCCGGCCTGACGGCGAGATAGTGGCCTAGAAATCCGCGATAGCGCGTCGCCTCGGTAGGAATGATCGGGCGCGGGCCCACCAGGCTCATCTCGCCCTTGAGGACGTTCACGAGCTGGGGAATTTCGTCGAGACTGGTTTTGCGCATGAAGCGCCCGAAACGAGTGACGCGCGGATCGTCGGTTAGTTTCTGACGTCGGCGCCATTCCAGGCGAATGCGCGGGTTTTCGGCCAGCAGTTTACGCAGCATGGCGTCAGCGTCGCTTCGCATGGTGCGAAACTTGTAGCAATTGAACAGATCACCGTTCCTGCCGATCCGCAATTGCCGGAAAACTACCGGCCCGCCTTGCGCCAGCAGCAAGCATCCGATCGCCAGCATAAGGGGGGACAGCAGAACAATCAGGGTCAACGAGACCAGGATATCGCAGGCCCGTTTCAGAATCCGCAAACTGGTCGACCATTCTTCGCGGATGGCGATCTTGCGCAAGCCAGTCCGGTGGCGATCCATGGGAATGACATCGCCCGAATGCACTCGGGGCGAACGGGCCAGAGGGGAGTGATCCTGGACAAGCGGATCGTCGCTCGTATCTGCCGAGACGAAGAACAAAGGGCGTTCCCCTTCGACCATCCGATCGACCGGCGCATCCTGATCGAGGCTGGTAACATCCAAATGCCGATCGGGATCGCTGCCCTCCATGTTCATCGCCTTTCTGTCGCGTTGCGCATCGGCTTGCGCGATGGGCGGATTGATGCCCTTGAGGTGCATCGCCGCGCCCGGTCGCGCTGGCTGCGCCGGTGCGTTATCTAATGTGGCTAACGGGTTACGCCGCGCGACAGGCTTTGACAGTTTCGAAAAACTGGCTGTCTCTAAATGGAGCGGTTGAGGCAGGGTGTCTTGTCTGTACCGCTTTGTCAGTCAGCGGGGCCAAGGCTCGGGCCGCGCTGCACGCTGGGCGAGCGCAGCTGGCGAAGGATAGCGATGATTTGCATATTCCGCGATCACACGACCATCTATCCCGCCGGAAAAATACAGGCCCAGGTTCCAATAGGATTGGGCGCTTTCATGCCCGATCGAGATATTTTTGGTGTTGATGATCTGCTTGCCATCCAGCCAGACAGCCAGGCTCCCCCGGACTGGGTGGAGTACCAGTCGATAGACCAGGTCGTGACTTTCATCGAAAGAGAGCGGGGCTTCGTACCGCACGGTGCCGCCGGTATCATGCTGGCCGCGTGTGGTGATGCGAAACAGGCCATCGCGTGTGCGGCGGAAAGCCAGTGCCGGCGATCCACCGAATTGCGAACCCATGTGAATCTGCCCGTAAACGCCGCCGGTATGCTGCCGCATCGCGTCGGGATCGGTCCATGCATGGTGGCGGAAGGACATGGCACCCCACAAGGGTAGCGCGTTCGCCAGCCGGCGCTTGTCGCCATACAGGCTGCCAGAAAGTTCGGCCCGCCTGACCGAAGGTGCATCGTTTGGCGACCGGTCGCGGTCGCTATCGCGCAATTCGAAGCGAACGACATCGTCCGATTTGTCGGTCTGCACTGCATAGGCAAGATCGCCGTGTTGCACTGAACCGGCGTTTACCCGCCAGGTCCGCTCGCTCCAACGGGTCTGGGCCTCTGGCAGTGGCCCTGTTTCGAGAGCAAGAAAAGCGTTCCGTTCGCGCTGGAGGTTCTCGCCGGCATCCTCGGCCGAATCCCCGCCTGCAGGTACGCAACCGATCGAGAGAACGGTCATGGTTAAGACAGAGAATGACCGGACAGCCCGCGTCTTCATCGCGTTGCGCTAAATGCCTTGCTCGCCGTCGATAGATCGTCGAGCCACGCGAAGGCGGCAGAGGGACTGCGGAATTTGATCAGGTGCAGATGGGAATAGTCCGGTTGGGCAAGAACCTGCGCGTATTCGCCGCGTTCCGTCACGGTTTTCCTGAGCCGCTCGAGCCGTCGCCGCCAGCTCGCAGGTCTCGGTTCTGGATGCACCCGACCGCGATCGGCAAGGTTTGAGCGACCGGCTAGATAACGCTTGAGCAGGTGGCGCGCCACCAGCACCAGCGGGTAATCGAGGTGGATCACAGTGTCCGCCCTGCGCCAAACGAGATGCCGGATGGCACGGTAATGACCGTCGATAATCCAGCTGTCGCCGGACACGGCTTGTTCGACCGATTGTACGAATGCGGGAGCGGCGTGAGTTTGGCCGTTTTCAGAACCGCGGCGCATTCCATCCAGTTCGATGTGCTGGAGGCCGAGCTTGCGCGCGAGTTCGCGAGCCAGGTAAGTCTTGCCGCTGCCGGTGCTGCCGACAATCGATATACGGCGGCCCGGAACGGCGTACTCCAGACGCGCAGTTTCTCGATTGTGTCCGCCTGGTCGAATTGGCTTTCTCCGCCTCGAATTGCATGTCCGCCGGCCTTAACAGCTTGGGAATGCCTGCGAACGGCTGCGAATGGGACCGTCCCGGAATAGTGCAGGTGCCCGGCGGTGTTGGCGCGGCGAGCGGGCATCGCATAGAACCAAAGCGCGTCTCGATCGATCTCATACCATGGAGCAAGCATCCTCTTGGTTGCCAGACCATCCTCTACCTGCCGATCCACGCGAGTGGTCGAATTGTTCGGTCTTCCCGGCGCAGGCAAGACGACCCTGACCAATCGACTGGTATTGCCCGGCGAGTTCAGGCGCCGCGAAGACCTGTCGCGTGCGTTGCGAACACAATCGGTCCCGCAATATGTCCTCCTGGCGCTGCGCACCCTTGCTGACTGGCGCTGGTTGCTCGCTCTTGCGATTCTCGCTCTGAAGACGCCCATTTGGCGCCGGGAAAGCCTACAAAGGCTGGTCCGGATAGCCCTCCAGAAGACCTGGATGAACTCGCAATCGGGGCTGGTGGTACTCGACCAGGGGCCGCTCCAAAGCCTGTGGTCGATATTTTTTACCGAAGGCGTATCCGACCCGCCGATGTCGGCCCTGTCGCGGGTCTTGCGGCATCTCTACAGCGGCATCGACATCGCCGTATTCGAAATTGACGTCGATCCCGGACTGGCCGCCCGCCGGGTTGATCTGCGCGATGTCGGCAACAGTCGACTTGACGACCTGCCCCTGGGGACCGTCCGACGTAAGCTTGAAGAGGTGGCTGCACTTCCCCGCGCCATTATTGCCGCGGCGCAGGCGACAACGGTTACCGGCGGCAGTCTGCCCTGG
>SHLU01000087.1 GCA_004282995.1 Sphingomonadaceae bacterium | reverse complement strand
GCGCTGGGGATGATCGGCTTTATCGCATCGATGGCCCTGTGCGGTTTTGTGTTGATGCTGGGGCTGACCGGCGCGCTGACGGCAATGTGGACCCTGGCGCTGTTTGCGCTGTGCCGCTCGCTCTACGGCCTGTTCGGTTCGGCCGCGCCGCCCGCGGTGCAGGCCTATGTCGCCAGTCGCACCCCGCGCAGCGAGCGAACGCAGGCGTTGGCGCTGGTCGCATCGAGTTTCGGACTTGGCACCGTGCTGGGTCCGGCGCTCGCACCATTGATGATATTTCCCGGTGCGGGACTGACCGGACCGTTCATTGCCTTTGCCCTGATCGGCCTGGTCACGCTGGTGGCGCTACGGCTGCGGCTACCCAATGATGAACCGCAATTCGCCGCCCGCGGTCATGCTTATGATGCGCCCTACGGCAGCGGTGCAGCGCGCCATGCGCGTGAAAGCTACGAGGAAGCCACAGGAGACGACAGCGGTGAAATGCAGATGGGCGAGGCAGCCGACCCGCCCGACCTCAAATGGACCGACAAGCGGCTGCTGCCGTGGATGACTGCGGGTCTCCTCGGCGGCCACGCGCAAGCCATGATCCTGGGAATTTCGGGCTTCCTCGTTCTCGACCGGCTCGGCTTGCGCGAGACGCCGGAGGCAGGCGCGGGGCCGGTTGGCATCGTGCTGATGGTCGGGGCAGTGGCGACATTGCTTGCGCAATGGGGTCTGATACCGACGCTGCAGCTGGGTCCACGCACTTCGACTCTTGGCGGCATGGCGCTGGCGGTGGTCGGGGTCGTCATCTTCGGCATGGCACATAATCTGCACGCCATTGCACTGGGCTTTGCGGTCGCCTCGATGGGCTTCGGGCTGTACCGGCCGGGCTTCACCGCCGGCTCTTCGCTCGCCGTGACCCGGCCCGAGCAGGGGCAAGTCTCAGGCAAGGTCGCCTCCATCAACGGGGCAAGCTATATCTATGCACCTGCACTCGGCGTATGGCTCTATGGCCATTCCGACTGGCTCGGCTTTGCCGTCATCATCGGTTTTTGCCTCGCCGTCTTCGCGCTCGGCTGGCGTACCCTGCAGAGCGACGAGTATCTTACCCGCGACCGCGGCTGAAACAGCCCTTTCTGATCAAAGAATCTCCAGCACGATGTCCTGCGGTCGACATAGCCGCACGCCTTTGTCGGTTTCCACCAGCGGACGGTTGATGAGGATCGGGTCGACGACCATGGCTTCGAGAACGGTATCGTCATCGGCATCGGGCAGCCCACGTTCCTCGGCATCGGTTCCACGCAGGCGCAATCCCTCCTGCGGCGAAATCCCGGCCTTTTGAAACAGCTCGGCAAGCTGATCCCGACTCGGCGGATCGCGCAGATACTCGACCACCGTGACATCCACCTGCGAAAGATTCTCAAGAATTGTCAGTGTTTTGCGCGAAGTGCCGCACTTGGGATTGTGCCAGATGGTCGCTTTCATGGGGTGCCTTTCGGTCATCGATTTTGCCTGCAGTTCCGCTAGCAACCGAAGAATTCTACGCCAAGTGCGATAGTGCGCTTGCAATTGCGAACTATTCTCAATAGCAGGGCATCGAAATCGAGAATCATTCGCAAGAAGGCTTATCAATGACCCCTGTCCTCCGCCGCTCCATGCTCCTGTGCGGTTCCGCCCTGATGCTCGCGCCGCTGCCTGCATTTGCCGCCGAAACTGCCGACGCCAGCGCTGTCGAAGAACGTCCGGCACGCGACTACCTGCCCAACGAGATCGTCGTTACCGGTGCGGTCGGGGAGTATGCTGTCGAGGACGGTTCGAGCGGAACCAAGACCCCCACCCCGCTGGTCGATGTGCCGCAGACGGTCACATTCATCACCGATGACCAGCTCGAAGACCAGTCGATCCGGCAGTTGGGCGAAGCCCTGCGCTACGTGCCCGGCGTCAGCCTCGAAACCGGCGAAGGACACCGTGATGAAGTGTTCATCCGCGGCCAGGAATCGACCGCCGATTTCTACCTCGACGGGCTGCGCGACGATGCACAGTATTATCGTTCGCTCTACAACGTTGCCCGGGTCGAAGTTCTCAAGGGTGCCAACGCGCTAATCTTCGGACGCGGCGGCGGTGGCGGCGTCATCAATCGTGTCAGCAAGACCGCCGAGCTGGGCGAGGGGTTTGTCGGCGCCGATGCCTCGGTCGATACCTTCGGTGCCTTCGCACTCCTGGGCGATGTTAACGCCGGTGTATCCGAGAACGTCGCCCTGCGCCTCAACGCAACCTACGAGGAATTCGACAGCCACCGCAATTTCTACAGCGGTCGCTTCATCGGCATCTCGCCCACCCTGACCGCACTGCTAGGCCCCGATACCACGCTGACTGCGAGCTATTCCTATGATGACGACAGCCGAGTGACCGATCGCGGCCTGCCGTCCTTCAACGGCGAAGTGCTGGCCGGTTACGACGACACCTTCTTCGGTGCGCCGGGATTCAATCGCACCGATGCTGAAGTGCACATTCTGCGCAGCCGCATTGATCACGCATTTTCGGACGGACTCAGCGTCAACGCCTCGGTCCAGTATGCCGATTACGACAAAGTTTACGCCAACATCCTGCCGCGCGGAACCGATGGCTCCACTGTCGACCTCAGCGGCTATGAGGACGCCCAGACACGCGAAAATCTGATCGGCCAGGCCAATCTCGTCTGGCAGGTCGAAACCGCCGGTGTCGAAAACACCTTCCTGTTCGGCGTCGAGGGGATGAAGCAGGATTCGACCAACCAGCGTCGCAATGCCCTGTTCGCAGGCGGCGCGACGAGCGCGAGCGCACCATTGGCGGAAACGATTTCCGTGCCCGCGTTCTCGCTCGGCCCGCTCGCCCGCGACCGCGCCAGCACGCTCGACATCTTCTCGGCCTATATTCAGGACCAGCTGAGCCTCGGTATGGTCGAGATCGTCGCCGGCCTGCGCTATGAACGCTTCGATCTCGATACGATCGAGCAGCTGACCGGCACGCCGGGCGCCCGCGTTGACGAGGAAATCAGCCCACGGCTCGCAGTGATCCTCAAGCCGCGCGAAGACCTGTCCTTCTATGCCTCATACGCCGAAAGCTTCCTGCCGCAGTCGGGTGACCAGTTCTTCCTGCTCACCCCCACCACGGCGGCGTTCGAGCCGGAGAAGTTCGCTAATTACGAAATTGGCGCCAAGTGGTCGGTCAAGCCCGGCCTGCTCGCCACAGCCTCCGTTTTCCGCCTCGATCGCGACAACACCCGGGCCACTGATCCTAACAATTCGGGCCTCACTGTCCTTACCGGTGCCAGTCGGACCGAAGGTTTCGAATTCAATGTGATCGGTGACATCACCGCGAACTGGCATGCCAATATCGGCTACACCTATCTCGACGGCGAGATCACCAGCGACTCCGGTTTTGGCGCGGCTGGACAGCGCTTGCAGCAATTGCCCAAGCACCAGTTCAGTGCCTGGAACCGGTTTGACCTGACGGAAAAATTCGGTGTGGGTTTCGGTGCCATTTACCAGGACGAACAGTTTGCCAGCTTCTCCAACACCGTGACGCTGCCCGACTATTGGCGCTTCGATGCTGCGGCCTATTACGACATCAACGAGCAGGTCTCACTGCAACTCAATATCGAGAACCTGTTCGACGAAACATATTACCCGAGCGCTCATGGCGACAACAACATCCAGCCGGCCGAACCGTTCAGCGCCCGTTTCGGGGTACGTATATTGCTTTGAGGGCACTACTTTACCCAATCCTAACGCGTTAAATGCTAGGTCCCCTTTGACTGACATCGGGGGCCTACGCAGTGCTGAAACGACTTTTCAATGACCAGGCCGGGAGCCCGGCGGTCGAATTTGCGATTGTGGCCTCGGTCATCTCGCTCGCCGCACTGGGCGCGTTCAAGATGCTGGGCGAGGAATCGAGCAACCAGATGAGCGGCGTCGAGAGCGCCTATGCCGAAATCAATTGAGCGGCATCTCGCCGCAAACTAATCTTCGCTATCGGGCGGTGACATGGCCGGGACAGCTTCGGCTGCATCGTCGGGGTCGATCCCGGGCGCGGGTGCTGCGCTAATCCGTTCGAGCCGCCGTTCGACCCTCCCGGCGCGCTGGATCGCCTTGACCAGCCGCGGATAGACCCCGCAGCGGCACAAATTGGGAATCGCTTCCTCGATCTCCGCTTTTGATGGCGCCGCATTGCGTTGCAGCAGGGCCGCAGCCGCCATTGCAATTCCCGGAGTGCAGAACCCGCACTGGATGGCCTGCTCGGCCACCAGCGCCTGTTGTACCGGATGGGACCGATCGCGGCTCAATCCCTCGATCGTTGTCACGAAGCGACCCTCGGCTTCTTCCAGTGTAATCAGGCATGACCGCAAGGCTGCACCGTCGACCAGCACCATGCAGGCACCGCAGTCGCCATCACCGCAGCCATATTTGGTGCCGGTAAGATTAGAGGCATCGCGCAAGGCCCACAGCAACGGGGTCGCTGTGTCCATGTCGTATTCGACCGGGCGATCATTGACCGTTAGGCGCGGCAATTCGCGTTGCTCCTTCGCGCTGGGTCAGTTGCGCCAGGAAGTATCGATGCGGTCGATCTTGCGCTTCCAGGCCTCAAAATCGAACACCCCGGCGCCTCCCTGGGACTGCACTACCGACAGGTCACGCTGGTGCACGTCGACCACCTCTTGCGGAACATGGAGCGGCTTACCCATGCCGAGCGTGGCGACCTGGATCTCGCAGGCGCGCTGAAGCGCCCACATCTTCACGAACATGCCCGGCAGAGTCTTGTCCATCACCACCGGGCCGTGATTGCGCAGCATCAAGATCGAACGATTACCCAGGTTCTTGACCAGCCGCTCGCCCTCTTCTTCGCGAACTGTCACACCTTCAAAGTCGTGATAGCCGATCTGGCCCTGGAAATTGCAGGCGTAGAAATTGGTCGGCTCCAGTCCGCCTTCATGGCTGCACACAGCCATGGTCGCGGTTGTATGCACATGGCAGATAGCGGCGGCGCGCTCGCCCAAATGCTTGTGAAAATAGGCATGCTGGGTGAAGCCCGCCTTGTTGACCATATATTGCGATGGGCCGACATTGTTGCCTTCGACGTCGATCTTGACCAGGTTGGAGGCAGTCACCTCGTCATACAGCAAGCCGAAGGGATTGATCAGGAAGGTATCTTCCTCGCCCGGAACCTTGACCGAGATGTGATTGTAAATCGACTCGCCCCAACCGAGATGGTCGAATATCCGGTAGCAGGCAGCCAGATCCTGCCGGACTTTCCATTCCTCGTCCGTACATGGGAAATCTGCTGAACGCTGCGTGGCCATGGTCGCACTCCTGATCTTTCTGTATCTCTCGTATCGCATGACTTGACGCCGCCAGACAAGGCGAGAACCGCCATTTGCACTTTCCACTCTACTGCCCTGCCGCTAGGCGGCTGGGCATGAGCAAGCCCCTATGAGCGAAAATGCCAAGCTGACGCGCGGGAGCATCCCGGGTCATCTGGTTTCGCAAACCTTGCCGATGATCTTCGGGGTGGCCGCGATCATGTCGATCGGACTGGTCGATGCCTATTTCATCGGGCAGCTTGGCAGCGAGCAACTGGCGGCCATCAGTTTCATCTTCCCGATTGGCGTGGCGATCAGCAGCCTCGGCGTAGGCATGATAGTCGGCATTAACTCGGTGGTCGCGCGCGCGCTGGGCGCCGGCAACGACCATCAGGCTGCACGGCGTGCCAATGTCGGCATCGTGTTCGCAATTACCTTCGGCTTGTTATTGGCGGGCCTGCTCTATCTGCTGCTCGACCCGCTGTTCCGGCTGATGAACGCGCCAGATGACCTGCTGCCTTTCATACGGGCTTATATGAACCCCTATCTGCTCGGCTTCCCGCTACTGCTGGCAATCATGGGCTTCAACGGCGTCCTGCGCGGCCAGGGAGAGGCGCGCAAGACCAGCTATGTCTCGATAACCTATGCCGCCGCCAACTGGGTGCTTGATCCGATACTGATCACCGGCGCGCTGGGGTTCGAGGGCTTCGGCATGGCCGGCGCTGCCTATGCGACAGCCATCGGCTGGGCGATGGGCCTGGCGATGGCTTTCGTGCTTTTGCGGCGCACGCCCATTCCGATCAATCCAGCCTTGCTCGCTCGCGGCGGGCGGGCCGAACCGGTCTGGGCTATCTTGCGGGTGGCAGGGCCGGCCTCCTTCAGCAACGCGATCAATCCCATCGGGCTTTCAATCCTGACTGCGCTGGTTGCCGCGCAGGGGCAGGCGGCAGTAGCCGGCTTCGGCGCCGCCGGGCGGTTACAGAGCTTTGCTGTGGTGCCCTTGCTGGGCCTGAGTGGTTCGATCGGGGCGATTGTTGGCCAGAACTGGGGCGCTGGTCAGCGCGGGCGGGCACGGCGCGCCGCGCTTTTTGCCGGCGGTTTCTGCATCGCCTGGGGCCTCGCTATCGCCACCGCACTGTTTGCCGCGGGCGAATGGTTTGCCCAGGCCTTCACCGACGATCCTGCGGTAATCGAGCAATTCGCCCGCTATCTCAGCATCGCGGCGTGGGGCTATGCCGGCTATGGCCTGCTGATCGTGGGCAATGGCATCCTCAACGCGGTCGACAGGGCAGGCTATGCGCTGATGCAAAGCAGTTTCCGCGTATTTGCCGTGATGATACCCTTTGCCTGGCTGCTTCGCGACGATTGGGGATCCGATGCCGTCTATGGGGCAGAACTGGCCGCCAACCTTGTCGGCGGTGCTATTGCGATGACCTTGGTCTGGTGGATATTGACCCATCGGTCCAATGAGACACCGCAATGAGTGACATTCACCTCTATATCTTCTGCCGTTGGCCCGAACCGGGGAAGGCGAAGACCCGCCTCATCCCGCAATTCGGCCCCGATGGCGCAGCGGCGATCTATACCAAGCTGCTGACCCACACGATCGAAATAGCGCGCGCCAGCGGCATTCCTTTCGAACTGCGCGCCACCGGAGCCAATTCTGCCGCGTTCCAGGCAGGGCTCGGCGACGATCTCAACGTAGTCGACCAGGGCGACGGAGACCTCACTGACAGGCTGTCGCGCATTCCGGCTCCTGCCATCGTGATCGGCAGCGATTGCCCGGGGCTAACGCAGGAACATCTGTGGGCCGCGCACGATACGCTGGCATTGGAGGAGATGGTCATCGGACCCGCCAGCGACGGTGGCTATTATCTTCTTGGCTTCAAATCGGACGCACACTTTGCCTTTGAGGATATTGCGTGGAGCACCGACAAGGTCTTTGAGCAAACCGTCAAGCGTTTCGCCGAGCGCGGTGTGCGTCCGGCCGTGCTGCCGCAGTTGTCCGATGTCGACATTCCTGCTGACCTCGAGGAATGGCCGGAGTTCCTGCCGTGACGCAGACGGTCGCGCTGATAATCCCGCTGCTCGAAGAGGAAAAGGTACTTCCCCGCCTGATCGAGACCCTACGTGAGCTTGATCCACCCCCGGCCGAAATCATTGCCGTGGATG
The DNA here is from genome assembly GCA_004282995.1 of Sphingomonadaceae bacterium. Lineage (GTDB taxonomy): Bacteria > Pseudomonadota > Alphaproteobacteria > Sphingomonadales > Sphingomonadaceae > Parerythrobacter. The sequence goes on along the minus strand of SHLU01000087.1, from coordinate 1,689 downwards.
GCGGCAGCAGCGACCAGACCTGCGACCTGGTGCGCGAAGCCGGCTGGCACCTGATCGAAACGAAGCCCGGGCGTGCAATGCAGATCAACGAGGGCGTACGCTCGGCCCGCTCTGCGCTGGCATGCATTCTCCACGCCGACACCACCCCGCCAGACGACATGGTCGCCGTGATCCGCGACACGCTGGAAGACAATCGCATCGCGCTGGCCAGTTTCACTCCGCTCATTACAGGCGAAAAGACCCGCTGGTTCACCAGCGCGCACAATTACATCAAGACCTGGTACGCCCCGCTCCTGACCCGACCCCACCTGTTCTTTCGCGGGGTCCGCCTCTTGTTCGGCGATCATGCGATGTTCTTTCGCCGGGCCGATTTCCTGATGGTGGGCGGCTGCACGCCCGGCGATGCGGTGATGGAAGAGGCTGATCTGTGCGTCAAATTCGCCGCGCTTGGGCGGATCAAGATGGTCCATCGCATCGTGCGTACATCAGACCGGCGGATCGCCACTTGGGGTCCGCTCAAGGCCAACTGGATCTACTTCAAGGTCGGAATGCTGTGGGCCTTCGGCTTGCGCGACCGCATGGCCAATCACTATCCCGACGTCCGCTGAAGCTCGGGCGCGCGGAGGAAGCCGACATCGATACAATACTGGATCAACCGTCGCAGCATGGCCTGGTCCATCAACGGCGGAGCGAGCCCGGTTACTTCGCGCAGGCCAGCGTCATCGAAGCGCGGATCGCGCTGGAAATAATTGGCATAGAGGCCCGCCACCCGCCGGAACAGACGTCGCTCCATCGCTGGCAGGCCTGAAGGATCGAACCCCGCAGCATCGACCAGCCTGGGCGACTCGAACATGGAAAAGCTGCCGATTGCCTCGGCGAAGGCTTCGACTGCAACCGGCCCGCCGGACACCAGGTGATAGACCCGGCCAGCGGCATTCGGAATATCCTCGGCCAGCGCGACGATAGCGCTTGCCACATGATCGAGCGGGACAAAATCGAGCGTCGCGCCGGGCATGACAGGCATATGCCGCACGCGCCCTTCTGCGATCAGCTTGAAGGCAGCATAGATGGTATCGAACTGGCGAATGGCCCCGTCGCGGCTGTCGCCGACGACGATGCTCGGGCGTGCGATGGCATAGCGCAGCCCGCTCTCACGCACGAGCTTTTCAGCCTCGGCCTTGCTCGCTTCATATCCATTGGTGAAGCCGCCCGTCGGTAATGGGTCGCTCTCTCCGATCACCCCGGAGCGATCACCACAGACATAGGCAGTGCTGATATGGAGGAAGTCCATCCCGCCCAGTTCTGCCAGTTCGAGCGCCTGCCTCGTTCCTTCGATATTGGTCGCGTGGTAGGCCGCTTCTTCGAGATCGAAGCGGGTCACAGCTGCACAGTGGACGAGCAGATCGTGGTCATCAGCCAGTGCCTCCCATTCCGCTCGCGCCAGGCCTCCGCAGGCCTGTGAAAGATCGCCCGCAACGATATGGTCGATCGCCGCAGGGGCGCCATCGTTGGCACGCACATCGCGATTGGTGTGGACGAAACCCGTCACGGTATGGCCGCGGGCAGCAAACCGCGCGCAGATTTCGCCGCCGATCAATCCGGCGGCTCCGGTGACGAGAATTCGCATCAGCAACAGGTTACCTTGGCGGAGGGCCATGAGCCTTGCTGGGCATTGTCACGGTCGACGGG
>SHLU01000086.1 GCA_004282995.1 Sphingomonadaceae bacterium | reverse complement strand
CGCGCAACCTGCCGGTCGGGCGGGGCCAGCAGATCGTCACCCTTGCCGACCAGTTCCCGTCCAACGTCTATGTCTGGCGCGAACTGGCCGCGCGCGAGGGCGGCAAGATCGTCGCTGTCCAGCGAGACGAGCAGACTTGCTGGACTGCTGCCGTGCTCGACGTGATCGGCCCGGATACCGCCATTGTTGCCGTGCCCAATTGCCATTGGGCCGATGGCCGGGTCGTCGATCTCGAGCAAGTCGGAGCAAAATGCCGCCAGCATGGTGCCGCGCTGGTGCTGGACCTGACCCAGTCGCTGGGTGCGATGCCGCTAGATTTTGATGCGGTGCAGCCTGATTTTGCGGTGGCTGCCTGCTACAAGTGGCTGCTTGGGCCGTATGGCATCGGCATGTTTTACGTTGCGCCCCGGCATCATGGTGGCGAACCGATCGAGCACAATTGGATAAATCGCAGCGGGTCGCAGGATTTTGCGCGGCTGGTCGATTATCGCGACGACTACCAGCCAGGTGCGCGGAGGTTCGACATGGGCGAGAAATCCAATCCGCCGCTGCTCAACGGTGCCGGAGCGGCAATTGACTTCCTGCTCGAGTTTGGCGTTGCGGCGATCGCGAAAGGGCTCGCTAGCCAGACCGCGGCAATTGCGCGTGAGGCGCAGGATATCGGCCTCACAGCCGCTCCGCAGGCCACACGTGCCCCGCATTTCTTGTCGTTGGGGTTTCCTGAAGGGGTACCCGAAGGGTTGACCGAAAGTCTCGCCAAGCGGCACGTCCATGTCTCGTTGCGAGGGTCCTCGCTGCGCGTTACGCCGCATCTCTACAACAACGCCCGCGATCACGCCGCGCTGATCGAAACCCTTCAGGACGCGTAGCGTCTTAAGCTTCTTCGCCGAGCAACGCGCCGTCGAGCAGGCGGATCATGTCGTCCAGGCCATCCTGCGCGTTCTCGAAACAGGTCTGCAGTCGCTCAGCTTCCTCCGGGTTGCCGAGTTGGTGCGCGTTCGCTGCCAGGGTCCGGTATCCGGCAAGTCCGTAGTGGGTTAACTGCATGAACTGCGCGATGATGGCTGCGTCCCTGGTCAAATCATCGGAAAAGTCGCCCTCGAACACGCGAGCTTGGGTATCGGAAACCAGCCCGGCCATGCCATCGGCCTGGATGTCACCATCCTCGTAGGGATGTTCGTCGCTGATCTCGCGAACCACCTCAAGTCCGTCGCTGATCCCGTTGATCCCGTTTTCAAGAGCCTCACGCAAATCGTCGTTGGTCGCAAATTCGATCAGTCTCTCGGTCAGCGACAGCGACTGCTCATCGGCGCTGACCATGTCCTGCAATAGCGCGGCGTAGAGCGTTTCGAGATCTGCAGTCGGCATCGGGTCTCTCCATTGAAGCCCCCGTGCGATGCAGCGTTCCGTCTTGGCGATAGTTCCCGATGGAGTACGTGGGTTAGCGCCGCCGGTACCTGAAATACCAGACCTCGTGACCGTATTTGGTGCGGGCCTTGTGCTCATAGCGGGTCTCAGGCCATCCGTCCGGACGGTCCTGCCAGCTTGAGGGGCCTTTGGTGACCCATTCGAAACTGTCGGTATGCCGCCGCATGACCATCAGCGCATGGCGCAGATAGACCGCGTGATCCGTGCCAAAGCGAAGCTCGCCGCCCGGCTTGAGCTTGTCTGCAAACATCTGGACCGGCCCGTCGTTCATCATCCGCCGCTTGGCGTGCTTGTTCTTGGGCCACGGGTCGGGGTGGAGCAGATAGATCATCGTCAGCGACCCGTCTGGAATGCGCGAGAGAACTTCCAGCGCGTCTCCGTCGTGGAGGCGGATATTGGCGAGCCGTTGCTCCTCAATCTGTGAGAGGCACGAGGCGACACCATTGAGGAAGGGCTCGGCTCCGATGAAACCATGATTGGGCAGCAGATCGGCGCGGTAGACAAGGTGCTCGCCTCCGCCGAAACCAATTTCGAAATGCAGCGGGCAGTCCTCGCCGAACAATCCTTGCGCGGTAATCTGACCCTCGCTCGGAACAGCGATCTGCGGGAGCAGATTGTCGACCAAAGCCTGCTGATGTCGGCGCAGGGGTTTGCCCACGCTCCTGCCGTAGAGCCTGTTGAGCGTGGTGGGGTCGCCTTGCTTGAATGCCGTCATGCCGCGCCGCTTAGAGTGCAGGACGTCCGTGTTCAAGCCAGGGCGTTCCAGATGCCATAAGCGCTACCGGCAAGGGAGCCGGGCGTCGCCCCGGCCAGCCCGGACAAAAAAGAACCCCCGGCGTTTTGCGCCGGGAGGTTCTCTTTGTTCGGGCTCCGAAGGCCGGAGAGGTTGGCGGACTTAGGCCGCTTCAGCGTTTTCCTCCGGATCGCGCAGCACGTAGCCGCGGCCCCAGACGGTTTCGATATAGTTCTCACCGCCGCAGGCATGGCTCAGTTTCTTGCGCAGCTTGCAGATGAAGACGTCGATAATCTTGAGTTCGGGTTCGTCCATGCCGCCGTAAAGGTGGTTGAGGAACATTTCCTTGGTCAGCGTGGTGCCCTTACGCAAGCTGAGTAGCTCGAGCATCGCATATTCCTTGCCGGTCAGGTGGACCCGGGCACCGTCGACTTCGACCGTCTTGGTATCGAGGTTCACGGCCAGCTTGCCGGTGCGGATGATCGACTGGCTATGGCCCTTCGAACGCCGCACCACGGCGTGGATGCGCGCGACCAGTTCCTCGCGGTGGAACGGCTTGGTCACATAATCGTCGGCGCCAAAGCCAAACGAACGGATCTTGGAATCCATCTCGGCAATGCCAGAAAGGATCAGCACCGGGGTCTGCACCTTGGACACGCGCAGTTTCTTGAGCACGTCGTAGCCATGCATATCCGGCAGATTAAGGTCGAGCAGGATGATATCGTAATCATATAGCTTGCCCAGATCGAGGCCTTCCTCGCCGAGATCGGTCGAGTAGACGTTGAAGCCCTCGGTCGTAAGCATCAGCTCGATCGCCTTGGCCGTTGTCGGCTCGTCTTCGATCAGCAATACACGCATGGGTCAGGTCCCCCTTTGCCCTATGAACCTTCGCGGTAACTCCTCGATAAGAGGTGTTGCCGTTGATTAACCACACCAGTTCTCACCAAAAAAGGTTAACAAAGCGTTTGCGGCGTTAACGATTACGAGGTGAGTCTTTCGGGACACACCCCTCAAGGTGTTAAATTCCGGCATAATATTCGAAAATGCGTGCAAGACTTTTCTCGCTCGAAAAAGCGATCGGACCACCCGTGTTGGCCATGATGACAACGGCGGTATTGAGCTCGGGCACCAGCCTAATCTCGGCATAGAAGGCACCGTTGCTGCCATTGTGCCAGTGGGTGCGGCGACCCCCGAGCAGCGGCCATTGGAGGATTTCCCAGCCGTAGCTGTAGCGCGCCATGCCACCGCTGATTGGCAGCGCGTCGGGCGCAGCCGTGTGGACGATCTCGAATGCCTTGGCGGGGACGCCTGCCACTTCGCCGCGCAGGCCCGCGAGGTGGAACGCGGCGTAGCGGGCAAAATCGTCGATCGACGAACTGAGATCGCCAGCAGGCGCCAGCATCGGGTTGATCTCGCCGAACATGCCAAGCGGGAGGAGTTCGCTCGGCTGACCGGGAAATTGCAGGTGACCGCGCGTACCTTCGGGCTTGGCGGGCGTGGAGGGGAGGCCAAAGCTGGCATCGACCATGCCTGCTGGCGTGAAGACATAGGCGCGGACGAGATCTTCCCAGCTTTCGCCGGTGGCCTGCTCAGCCATCACCGCTGCCAGCACGATCCCGGCGTTGGAATACTGGAATTTCTCTCCTGGTTCTGAAACCGGCACTTCGCGTAGCAGGTCGGATACAAAAGCGAGACGTTTCTGGGCCGCGGTTCCGGAATAGGCGGTAAACCGATCAAGTTCGGGCGGGCCGAAATCGGCATAGGCTGGGACACCTGCTTCGTGCCGCATCAACTGTGCAATGGTGACGTCGCGATAGCCTTCCTGCATCTCCAACTCGCCCAGAAGCTCGACGACCGTGGTGTCGGCCCGCAAACGCCCCTCGGCGATGAGCTGCCCCACCACTGTGCCGGTTACGGATTTGACCACCGAACCCCAGTGGAACCGGCTGGTGTCAACCAACGGCGCACCAGTTTCGGCATTGGCAAGGCCAGAGACCGCTCGCGCGACCATTCCTCCGTTGCGGACAACTGCCAGCGCCAGACCGGGCGTCCCGGTCTGCTCGCGCATCGCATCGGCCACGGCCTGCAAGTCGCCAATTCGTTGCGGAAGGATAATCTCGACCGGGTCAGGGAGCCGCATTTCGAGCATCGCATCGGGAGCGGGAGGCGGCACCGCCGTGCTCGCGCACCCCCCGATCAGGAGCAGGGCAATGGATGAAATAAAAGGAAAAAGACGGCGCATTGAAAACCCCTCGAGCGAGCTGTCGTAGCCCGAGAGCTATTTGTAACTACAGTTGTAGTCAATAGTGAGCCGTCAGCCCATCGCCGCCAATTTCTTCTGGCGTCGGCGCTGGACACTGGAGCCGACCCCCATCGCCTCGCGATACTTCGCCACTGTCCGCCGGGCGATATCGAACCCTTCGGCCTTGAGCAGGGCAACCAGCTTGTCGTCGGACAGGATTTTCTTCGGGTCTTCGGCATCGGTCAGCGCCTTGATGCGCGCCTTGACCGCTTCCGAGCTGGCCCCTTCACCATCGGCGCTGCCGACTCCGCTGGTGAAAAAGTATTTGAGTTCGAAGGTGCCGCGATCGCAGTGCAGATACTTGTTGCTGGTGACGCGGCTAACCGTGCTTTCATGCATGTCGATCTCTTCGGCGACTTCGCGCAGGGTGAGCGGCCTGAGTTCGCTGACACCATGCCGGAAGAAGCCAGCCTGCTTCTTCACGAGCTGAGATGACACGGCCAGAATCGTCTTCTGGCGCTGGTCGAGCGCCTTGATCAGCCAATTGGCATCGGTCAGTTTTTCTTTGAGCCAAAGGCGGCTGGCCTTGTCCGTGCAACCATCGCGAAGTTCGAGGAAATACCCGCGGTTGACCACCAGTCGGGGCAAGGTCGCCTGGTTGAGCGCAATTTTCCAGTGTCCCTGATCGTCACGCGATAACAGCACGTCGGGCACCACGGCCATCGCCTCGCCACCACCGATGCGGCAGCCCGGCTTTGGATCGTAGCTGCGCAGTTCAGCGAGCATCTCGGCGAAATCCTCGTCGTCGACATCGCACATGCGCTTGAGCCGCGTGAATTCGCCGGCCGCCACGAGGTCGAGATTGTCGATCAGCCGCTCCATGCAGGGATCGTAGCGATCGGCCTCGCGTGCCTGCAAAGCGAGGCATTCAGCAAGCCCGCGAGCGCCTACGCCCGTGGGATCGAGCGACTGGACCAGGGCGAGCGCATATTCGACCTCCGAAGGCCCAACGCCCAGATCGGCGGCGACATCGTGCAGGTCCGCATCGAGGTAACCTGCCTCGTCGAGGCGATCGATGAGATTGCGAGCGAGAAACTCCTGCTCTAGCGTCTCGGCCATCGCGCCGACCTGGGCGTGGAGATGGTCGGCCAGTGTCGTCTCCGCCGAGCGTCGGTCCTCGATCGGGGTCAGGTCTTCGGCGAGGGAGGCCGCGCCACTGGCGCCCCATTCGCCATCCCCGGTATCGCGGTCACGGTCGAGCGCGTTGGGATTGACGTCGAGGGGGGCGTCAGTGTCGCTGAAATTATCCGCGCTCGCCTCTTCTGGTGCCACTTCCGCATGGTCGCTGGTCTCCGGCTGTTCGCGTCGGACCTCGCCAGCTTCTAGCAGTGGATTGGCTTCCAGCGCATCGCCGATGAATGTCTCGATTTCGAGATTGGACAGGGCCAGCAGCTTGATTGCCTGCTGCAACTGCGGTGTCATCACCAGCGATTGCGATTGTCTCAGGTCGAGCCGCGGGCCCAGCGCCATGATTTATGTCCCGCCGCGTTCCGTCATCACCAGGTGAACAATCATCACAGGGCGAAATTCTCGCCGAGATAGAGTCGGCGGACATTCTCGTCGGCGACCAATTCCTGGGGCGTGCCCGCGAACAGAACCTGCCCGCCATAGATAATACAGGCGCGGTCGACGATCTCGAGCGTCTCGCGGACATTGTGATCGGTGATCAGCACCCCGATACCGCGGGTCTTGAGATCCTTGACCAGGTCACGAATGTCGCTGATCGAAAGCGGATCGATCCCGGCAAAGGGTTCGTCCAGCAGCATGATGGAAGGTTTGGCCGCCAGAGCGCGGGCAATTTCGCAGCGCCGCCGCTCGCCTCCAGATAACGCCATGGCCGGGCTCGAACGCAGGCTTTGCAAGCCAAATTCGTCGAGCAGCCGGTCGAGCTCCCGCTCACGCGTGTCGTCGTCGGGCTCGACCATCTCGAGTACGCAATTGATGTTCTGCTCCACGGTCATACCGCGAAAAATGCTGGTTTCCTGCGGCAAGTAACCGAGGCCCAGTATGGCCCTGCGGTACATCGGCAGATGCGTCACATCCTCGCCGTCCATCAGCACGCGCCCTGCATCGGGCCGCACAAGCCCCATGACCGAGTAGAAACAGGTCGTCTTGCCAGCGCCGTTGGGTCCGAGAAGGCCGAGCACCTCGCCCTTGCCGACGCTGAGTGAAATATCGGTCAGTACGGCTCGCTTGTCGTAGCTCTTGGCAATGGAAATGACTTCCAGCCCGCCCTCCGGAATGGGAGGGGCAGCGGTGTTTTCGCTGGTGTCGATGTCACTGGTCGTATCGCTGTCGAGCATGCTCATACTCCCCATGTAGCATCGCTCGACGCTCGGAGAACCCCGTTTCGTCGAAAACTGGCAGGCTTCGTGCATGGTCGGCCTGGGTGAGCAGGCTTGCCTGCTGCCCCCCTTTCTGGGACAATCCCCTGCGATTCTTGGGGGAGATAGGCGCGATGACCAATGCGCTGCACGAGGAAAACGGCCACGAAGCCAGCGCGCATAAGCGTGACTGGCGCAAGCTCATGAGCGACAATGTCGCGTACGCATTGCTGGTCTATACCGCCTTGACGATTTTTGTGACTGTCCAGGCGATGAAGACCGAGGGCATGTCGATCCTGCCGTATCTGGCCCTCGTGGTGCTGGTGGCGGCGATCATCCCGGCCTGCCGCGCTTTCGAGCGGCGTTGGCGCGACCTGGATGATACTGCTGCTCATGATCCGGCGCTGTCCCCGGCCTTTCGCCGCGATCAGATAGTACTGTGGTTGCTGGCGATTGGCCTGCCGATCCTGCTCACCGGCCTGTTCAAGCTCGCCTTCGCCATAATCTGACGGGAACTGGCGGCGATGCGGTCCGCTTGAACATCATGCGGGCACATCCTTTCAAACTGATCATCCTGGCGCTGGTCACTGCCGCGCTCTTTGTCGCTATCAATCCCGCACGCGCCCTTCTTCCCTCCGCACCCGCGGCGGAAGAGAACTCTGCTCCTGTCGAGACGCAAGAAATAGAGCAGGCGGCCGACGCCGGGTCCGATCAGCGCATCGCCCAGCGCATCCGCGGAGTCTTCGCGGAAATCCCCGAGTTCGCCAATTTGCGCGTCACCGTCCGTGACGGTGTGGTGACCTTGCACGGAACCATCGCCGATACGGCCGAAATCGCGCGAGCCGAACAGATCGCGGGCCGGGTCGACGGGGTTGTGACCGTGCGCAATGATATCGAGCGCGACACTTCGGTCGAGGGCGGGCTCGACGCGCTTGGTGCATTATCCGAGCGGGTCAGTGGATGGGTCGCTTTTTTGCCATTGATCGGACTGGCCGCCATTGTTGCGATTGCCATCGCCCTTCTCGGGCAATTGTTCGCGGGGCTTTCAGCATTCTGGCAACGGGTCACGCCCAATGTCTTCCTGGCCGAACTTGCTGCGAGCGCCATCCGGCTGGTGTTTATCATTCTGGGTCTCGTAGTCGCGCTCGATATGCTGGGGGCGAGCGCGCTAATGGGCGCGGTGCTGGGCGGGGCGGGCGTGGTCGGTATCGCTCTGGGTTTCGCCATGCGCGACACGATCGAGAACTATGTCGCCTCGATCATGCTCAGCCTGCGCCAGCCCTTTAGGGCCAATGATCACGTGTTGATCGACGATCGCGAGGGACGGGTCATTCGCCTTACCAGTCGGGCCACCATCCTGATGACGCTCGACGGCAATCACCTGCGCATACCCAACGCCCAGGTCTTCAAGGCTGTCATCCTCAATTATACGCGCAATCCGCAGCGGCGGTTCGATTTCGAACTGGGCATCGATGCCGATGACGATCCGCGTGCCGCAATGGAGTTGGCAAGCGAGACACTGCAAGCCCTGCCTTTCGTGCTCGCCGATCCCGAACCGACGGCACGGGTGGCGGCGGTTGGCGATTCGAATATCGTCATCTCCGTGCTGGCATGGATAGACCAGCGCGAATCGGACTGGTTCAAATCGCGCAGCCTGGCCATCGCCGCAGTCAAGGACGCGCTGGAGGAGGCCGGGTTCGCCTTGCCCGAGCCGATCTATCGTTTGCGCTTCGATGGCCGGACCGACCCGCTGCCGATCGGGACTGCGGCCACGGTCACGCAGTCAGCCGATGATGCTCAAGCGCGGTCTCGCTCCGAACCGCCGAAGCCATCCGGACCGACCGATGCCGCAAACGACGTCCGCCCTGAAAGCGAGATTGCCCGCATGGTCGAACGTGAACGCCGTGAAGACGGCGAGCAGGGGAACGACCTGCTCGATGCAGGGCGCCCAACCGAATAGAGCCTAGTCGGCCTGCGCCTTGTCAGCCTTGGCGCGCTCGATGGCTTCGAGTACGACCTGCCGCGCCTCGGCGGCATCGCCCCATTTGCCCACGCGGACCCATTTCTCGGCTTCGAGATCCTTGTAGTGGGTGAAGAAGTGCTCGATTTGCTGAAAGATGATCGAGGGCAGGTCCTTGGTTTCACCGACATCGGAATAATAGGGGAAGGTGGTGTCGACCGGCACGCAGATCAGTTTCTCGTCGCCGCCATGCTCGTCTTCGAGGTTGAGCACGCCAATTGGTCGCGTGCGCACCACGCAACCCGCAATGAACGGGCTGCGTGCAATCACCAGCGCGTCCAGCGGGTCACCATCGGGGCTGAGCGTGTGGGGCACGAAGCCGTAATTGGCCGGATAGCGCATCGGCGTGTGCAGGATGCGGTCCACGAACAGCGCGCCTGACGCCTTGTCGAATTCATATTTGACCGGCTCGCCCCCGG
>SHLU01000085.1 GCA_004282995.1 Sphingomonadaceae bacterium | reverse complement strand
GCATGGTAGAGGCGTTCGAAGCCCGAGCCGACGAGCTTTACGGTAGCAGCAACTCGAGCGCGCAAAGCGTCGCCTGACGGCGAATCTCTGCGCGGCCCAGATCACCGAAACTCTTGAGTTCACCTTCGGGATCGCCGCTTTCGCCGCGCTGGACCCGGGCAAACACAACCGTACCGACCGGCTTCGTGGCAGTCCCACCTCCCGGTCCGGCGACGCCGCTCACCGCTACCGCGACATCGGCCTTGCTGTTCTTCAAAGCGCCCTGCGCCATCGCCCAGACACAGGCAATCGACACCGCGCCGAAGGTCTCGATGATATCACTCGACACTTCGAGCAATTCCATCTTGGCTTCGTTGGAGTAAGTCACGAATCCGCGATCGAGCATGTTCGACGAACCAGGTATCTCGGTCAGCGCAGCGGCGACAAGGCCGCCAGTGCAGCTTTCGGCCAGAGCAACTATCCGGCCTGCAGCGGCGTTCGCTTCGACCACGCGGCGCGCCAGTGTGTCGATATCATCGGGCAGCAGGCTGTCCGTCATTTCACTGGTGCCCGCTGCGCGCTCTTGGCCGCGGGAGCTTTCCTGTTCGCCAGCGCAGCACTGCGCCTTTCCTCACGCTCGACCATGTTGAAAACGAAGATAGCGAGCTTGCCGTAGTTCTCGACCGGCAGAGGGTCGAGAATTTCAAGCCCACTTTCCAGATCGCTGCATAATTCCGGCTTCATCTTGCCCACGACCATCGAAGTGATGAGACCGTTGACGAAAGGGCGCAGCGCATCGTCGGGCAGGCTGGATATCACCGCTGCGGTGTCGTCTCTCGGGCTGTCCTTTGTTGCAGCCAGTTGCATCAGAGCAAGCTTGGCCTTGGGCCAGTAACCTGCTGAACCGGTAGTAAACTTCGTGCTCAATCGGTCTGCATTGCGCAGGACATAGCCATTTTTCTGCAGATGCGGGCGGCACCCGGCAACGTAACCGGTGAACATGTGCGGCAGCGCGTAACGGGTGGCGGCCTCGACCTGCGCCGGATCAAGATCAGGGGTTTTGGCATTGGCGGCTGGGGCGATGGCGAGCAGGCTCGCGAAAAGGCAAAGGGAGAGGGCGCGTTTCACTGGTTGGACTCCTGCTGTTCGGCCAAAAGAACTGTAGCGATTGCTTGTGCGGCAATGCCTTCGCTGCGACCGGTAAATCCGAGCCGTTCTGTGGTTGTGGCCTTGACCGAGACCTGAACGATGTCAACGCCCAACAGTCCGGCAATTTGCTTGCGCATCGCCTCCCGGTGGGGGCCGATCTTTGGCGCTTCGCAGATAATCGTGAGATCTATATTGCCGACCCGGTAGCCAGCCTGTTTCACCAGCCCAGCGGCGTGTTCGACAAAGGCAGAGGAGGCCGCCCCCTTCCACCGGTCGTCACTGGGCGGGAAATGCGTGCCGATATCGCCCGCCGCTATCGCGCCGAGCAGCGCATCCACGACGGCATGTAGCGCCACGTCAGCATCTGAATGGCCTGCAAGGCCCTTCTCATGCTCGATAATGATTCCGCCCAGCCACAGTTCTTCTCTCGCAGCAAGGCGATGAACATCATATCCCATGCCTACCCTGACCGGCAGTGCCTCAACCATCGAAATCCTCCGCGAATGTGAGCTTGCGCAAGGTTTCGGATCCTTCAACCAGGGCCACCGCTCCGCCATTCGCTGCCAGCACCTGTGCATCATCGCCCGCTGTCGCGTCGCCCGTCCAGGCGCGGTGGGCCGCATGGATGGCAGCGAAGCGGAACGCCTGCGGCGTCTGCACCCGGCGAAGAGACTCGCGATCGGATGATCCAGCCATGACATTGCCTCTGGCAACGACGAGGCTGTCAACTACCGGGAGAACAGGGATCGCACCGGTGTAGTCATTCAGAGCCAAAAGCAGTCTTTCTATGATCGCTTGGGGCAGTTCAGGCCGCGCAGCATCGTGGATCAGGACCCGTTCTGGTTCATGCGGCGCCAACAGATCGAGCGCCGCACTAACCGAGTTTTGCCGGGTCGCACCCCCGGTTACGAACTCGACCCTGGAAATCCCTTCGAGCGACTTTCTGGCCAGTTCGTCGAAGCCCGGTGGTATGGCCACGACCAGCGGATCGGCACCCGCTGCCGATAGCGTTTCGACTGAATGTCGCAGGACCGGCTTGCCGCGCCACGAAGCAAACTGTTTTGGAATATCCTGCCCGGCCCGCAGTCCCTTGCCGGCAGCAACCACGATTGCAGCGAAGGAGGGAAGGGGCGCAGAATAACTCATCGCTGACCCCGCTACCGCCTTGCGCGGCGGGCTGCAATCCACTAGTGGCTGCACAAATTTTGAGCATATTGCACCGCAACATGAACAGCCTTCCTCCGCCCCCTCCTCTCAAGCCGATTGCCGTCGGGCCTGTCGAGATCGCCACGCCTGTCGTGCTGGCGCCGATGACCGGCGTTACCGACCTGCCGTTCCGCACGCTGGTGCGTCGTTTCGGTTCGGGGCTCAACGTGACCGAGATGATCGCCAGCGAGGCGGCCATTCGCGAAACGCGGCAGTCGGTCCAGAAGGCTGCGTGGGACGAAAGTGAAGACCCGGTCTCGATGCAATTGGTCGGCTGCGACCCGGCATCCATGGCCGAGGCTGCCAAATTGCAGGAAGGCAATGGCGCAGCCATCATCGACATCAATTTCGGCTGCCCGGTACGCAAAGTGGTCGGACAACTCGCTGGTAGCGCGCTGATGCGTGAGGTTCCGTTAGCGACGAAGCTGATGGAAGCGACCATTAACGCGGTGAATGTGCCGGTTACGGTCAAGATGCGGATGGGCTGGGACCACGCCAGCCTCAACGCGCCTGAACTGGCGCGCATCGCCGAAGATTTGGGCGTGCAGATGATCACTGTCCACGGGCGCACCCGCAACCAGATGTACAAAGGCCACGCCGACTGGTCCTTCATCCGCAAGGTCAAGGACGCGGTATCGATCCCGGTTATCGTCAATGGCGATATCTGCGGGGTTGCCGACGCGGCCAAGGCGCTTGAGCAATCGGGGGCCGACGGTTTGATGATCGGCCGCGGTGCTTATGGTCGGCCCTGGTTGCTCGCGCAGGTCATGCACTGGTGGCATACTGGGGAAATGCTCGAAAGCCCGAGCTTCGACGAGCAGTATGAAACTCTTGTGGAGCATTACCAGCGGATGCTCGACCACTATGGCCGCGATGTCGGCACCAAGATCGCCCGCAAGCATCTGGGCTGGTATACCAAGGGCATGCATGGCTCGGCAGAATTCCGCAATTTCGTCAATTTCATCGACGATCCAGATCAGGTTCTTGGTGAGATCGAACGCTTCTACGAACCGTTCCTTCGGCGCCGCGCCGCATGATGGCAAACCCGGTGCCGCCTGACGCACAGGCGCAGGTTGCCAGCCTTGTTTTCGCACTAATCCTTGTCGACCCCGTCGGTCGCATCGTCCAGGCCAATCCGGCGGCAGAAGACTTGCTGGGCCAGAGCGCTGCGCGCCTCGTAGATCGGCAATTTCTTTCCCTGATAGATATTGTTGACGAACGCGTGCTGGATCGTTTCGCAGAAAAAGACGCGGCGATGACGGCGCGGGGCTTGCCAATCCGAACGGTGGCAGGCCCAAAGCACGTCAATCTGACAATGTCTCCTGTAGGAAGCCATCCGGGCTGGCGGGTCGTGACCTTATCCGATGCCGGCCAGGCGGATCTCGACCGTGCATTCGAAAACGATCTTCCGGCTGCACCCTCGGTTCTAGCCCACGAGATCAAAAATCCGCTCGCTGCAATTCGTGGTGCCGGCCAGTTGCTATATCGGCGTTTACCGCAGGCCGACCGTTCCTTCGCCCGCATTATTGGAGAAGAGGTCGACCGTATTACCCGCCTGGTTGACCGGATGCAGGAACTGGGGCGCAGCGGTTCCGAGCCAATGGAACCAGTCAATCTGCATGCAACGGTCCGGGCTGCGTTGACGCTTGTCCGCTCGGCCGATGACGAAGGAGTGTCCTACGTCGAGGAGTTCGACCCGTCGCTCCCGCCAGTCTGGGCGAGCCCGGATGCATTGCGGCAGGTCCTGTTCAACCTGCTGAGCAACGCCCGTGATGCGTGCCGCACGGTTGAAGGGGGAGGGCAGGTTACCGTGCAAACCCGCTTTGTCAGTGGCCATGTCATGAACCTTCTACGACCAGGGCGCTCGGTGCGCCTGCCGATCGAGCTTGTTATCGCCGACAATGGACCCGGCATTGATCCGGCGATACGCGACAGGGTGTTCGAACCTTTCGTGACTTCGAAGAAAGGCGGGCAGGGCTTGGGCCTCGCGCTCGTACGCAAGTTGGTGAGCGACATGGATGGCCGTATAGCCCATGAACGGGACGACAGCGCCGACTGCACCCGTTTCCGCATCAATCTCGCCATGGCATCGGAGAAGAAAGCGTGAGTGATCCTGTCTTGCTTGTCGAGGATGACAACGCCATCGCTGCGGTCATTGTCGGCGCGCTGGAAGACGAGGGCTACGATGTCGATCGCTGCGCGACGATTGCCGCTCGCGACAAGCTGCTGGCCGCCGGAAATTACGCTGCGATGCTGACCGACGTGGTGCTGGAGGACGGCGACGGGATCGCTTCGTTGGCCCAAGTGCGCAAATTGCACGGGGAAATGCCGATCATCATCCTCTCTGCCCAGAATACGCTCGATACTGCGGTCAGGGCGAGCGAGAACGATGCGTTTGAATATTTCCCCAAGCCATTCGATCTGGACGAGTTGATCCGCGCCGTTCGCCAGGCTGCGGGAGCATCGAAGGCGGCAGGGCCGCGCGCCGAAGACGACCAGGGCAATTTGCCGCTGGTCGGCCGGAGCAAGGCGATGCAGGGCGTGTTCCGGATGATCACCCGGGTCTTGCGCAATGATCTGACCGTGCTTGTGCTCGGCGAGTCCGGTACCGGCAAGGAACTTGTCGCCGAGGCCATTCACGAGCTTGGCAAACGGAAGACCGGGCCATTCGTCGCGGTCAATGCGGCAGCAATTCCGCGTGACCTGATCGAAAGTGAGCTGTTCGGGCATGAAAAGGGCGCCTTTACCGGCGCGATGGGCCAATCGATTGGCAAGTTCGAGCAGGCCAATGGCGGCACACTGTTCCTCGATGAAATCGGCGACATGCCGATGGAGGCCCAGACCCGCCTGCTACGCGCCCTGCAATCGGGACGCATTCGTCGCATAGGAGGACGGCAGGATGTGGCAGTCGATGTTCGCATCGTCGCCGCAACCAACCGTGATCTCGCTCCGATGATCACCAACGGACAGTTTCGCGAAGATCTCTATTACCGCCTCAACGTAGTCCCGATTAATCTGCCACCTTTGCGAGAGAGGCGCGAAGATATTGGCGCGCTGGTGGGGCATTTTCTGTCACTGGCCGAGACTGAAGGATTGCCCCAACGCCGGATCGATCCGGGCGCGATTGCATTGCTCGAACGACAAGCCTGGCGCGGTAACGTGCGCGAACTGCGAAACGTGGTCTACCGGCTGGCCCTGCTGTCGCGCAACGAGACGATCGATGCCGACTTGGTCGAAGAAATCCTCGGAGCGCAACACGGGGGTGACCAGCCCGCCGGATCGAGCAGCGTCGACCAGGCGATGCAGGATTGGATTGCGGAACACCGCCCACAAGCTGGAAAACTGTATCACGCAGCTTTGGCGGCGTTCGAGAAACCATTGTTCGAGTACGCACTTCGTGAGACACAGGGAAACCAGCTTCGCGCTGCACAATTGCTCGGGATCAATCGCAACACCTTGCGTAAGCGCCTCGGCGAACTGGGCATCGGCGCTGAAACGTTCTCCGGTCGGGGTTAGTTGCGTAAAAGCAACAGAAATGACTTGCACGGTTGCAACACCCTCGTGGTAAATACGCCACGATGAACCAGGTAAGCAGCACGATTGAGCGCAGCCCGCGCTGGTGGCGACAATTCATCGTCGTCTCGCGCCGCGTCAACCTGTTTCTTTGGCTTGAACTGGCCTGCATCGCGGCATTTGCGGCGATGATGGGGTTGACCTGGTACACTTTTTCCAGCGCTCCTCCCGACGGTCAGATGCTGCCGACGCGGCAGGTAACCAGCCTTCTGATCGGCACATTGGTGCCTTCGATCGCGCTGCTTGTCCTTCTTGGTAGAAGGCTCGCCCTGCGCCGCGCCGCCGGCAGCACGGCGCGTCTCCACGTGAGACTCGTTTTCCTGTTCTCGCTGATCGCGGCGGTCCCGACCCTGATGGTTGCAGGTTTCGCGGCATTCCTGTTCCAGTCTGGCGTCGATTTCTGGTTCTCGTCGCAGTCGCGCGGCGTGATGGAGAACGTCAACCAGCTGGCCGAAGGCTATTACGCGCAGAACCAGGTCGGGGTGGCGCAGGAAACGCAGGCCATGGCGAGCGACATGCTGTTCCTCCTCGAAGGACGGCAGCCTGCGGAACTCGCCAGTCAGGAATTCATCGACGATTATACCTACCAAATGCAGGCCCGAGACATCGCGGAATCGGCGATCTTGCAGGCTTTTCCGGGCGGGCGGATCAATACGGCGGTCGCCATCGGCCTAGTTGAAGGCAACGATCCGCGCCGGGTCACCGCAGAGGCGCTCGAACTTTATCGTCGAGGCGAAACCCAAGCGGTCTTTGCCAGCGCCGAAAGGATCGAGGCGGTCTTTCCAATCGATCGTTCGGCCGGGGTTTACCTCTACAATGCGCGCACCCCGGAATCATCGTCATTTGCACAATGGGACCAGGCTCGGCAGATCGTCGATTCCTACCAGGCGCTGACGGCGCGGGCACGCGCCCTGCAATTGCGGTTCAATCTCGCCCTGTTCTTCGTCAGCCTCGCACTGGTCGGGCTGGCTGTCTGGTTCGCATTGCGCTTTGCCGATCGGCAGGTCGAACCGCTGACTGATCTGGTGGCCGCCGCACGGCGGGTCGGGGCCGGCAATTTTTCCCTGCGTGTGGAAGGCCGTACCAGAGGGGATGAGATCGGTCTGCTCAACCGGGCATTCAACCGGATGACCGCGCAGATCGAGAAGCAGACCGATGCGCTGCTCAATGCCAATCACGAGCTTGCCGATCGCCGGCATTTTATCGAGACCATCCTTGAGTCGGTTACAGCAGGGGTGATTTCTACGGATGCCGACGGTCGCATCCTGCTGATGAACAGCTTTGCCAAGGATATCCTGCTAGAAAAGGACGAGCCATCGTTGCGGGGGCGCTCGCTGGAAGAGTTTGCGCCGCAGATGGCGCAACTGGCCGAAGGTAATGTGGCGAGCGGGATCATCAATTATTCCAAGGGCGCCGAACTCCTGACGTTAGCGGTCAAGCTCACCCCTGCTTCAGGTGGTCATGTGATCACCTTTGAGGACATCACCCGCCAGTTGCTCGACCAGCGACAGGCCGCCTGGTCCGATGTCGCGCGACGGATCGCGCATGAGATCAAGAACCCGCTAACTCCTATCCAGCTTGCGACCGAACGGCTCAAACGCCGCTACCGCGACCAGATCGACAACGATGCTGACTTGTTCGATGAGCTCACCTCGACGATCGTCAGGCAGGTCGGTGCGCTGCGCACAATGGTGGACGAATTTTCATCCTTTGCCCGGCTGCCCGAGCCTGTCTTCCGGGAAGAAGACGCACTCGACCTCCTAAAGCAATCGCTGTTCCTGCAAGAAGTCGCGCATCCTTCGATTGATTTCACATTGTCCCACGATGAGGATGGACCACTCCGATTGGCATGTGATCGACACCAGTTTGGCCAAGCCCTGACAAATATCCTCAAGAACGCCGCCGAGGCGGTCGAGGCGCGCGCACGTGATGCCGGCAATGATTTCCGCGGCCGGATCGGAGTCGAACTGGTCAGCAGTGACACTGCGATCAAGATTGCCATCGAGGATAACGGGATCGGTCTGCCGCAGGATCGAGAGCGGATTGTCGAACCCTATATGACCACGCGCGAGAAAGGCACGGGACTTGGTCTCGCGATTGTAAACAAGATCGTCGAGGAACACGGCGGCGATATGACCTTCGCCGCCGCAGAAAGTGGCGGCACTCGCGTGACGCTGCGTTTCTCCCGCAATCCCGTGAAGCCTAAAACCGAGGCGGCCGAATGACCTATCCCAGACCCAAGGAGATGCCGTGATGGCGCTCGATATTCTCATAGTCGATGACGAACGTGATATTCGTGACCTGGTCTCCGGCGTACTCAGCGACGAAGGCTATGAATGTCGTACAGCGGGCGACAGCAGCAGCGCGCTGTCGCAATTCGACGAGCGGCGACCGAGTGTTGTTCTGCTCGACGTCTGGCTTCATGGAAGCGCGATGGATGGCTTGGAGGTCCTCGATGTCATCAAGGAGCGTGAGCCCGACATTCCCGTCATCATCTTCTCCGGCCATGGCAACATCGACACCGCCGTATCGGCCGTCGGCCGCGGGGCGTTGGACTTCATCGAAAAACCTTTCGAGGCTTCCCGGCTGTTGCACCTTGTGGCGAGAGCTACTGAAACCCAGCGGCTGCGGCGCGAGAATGTCCGCCTGCGCGAAGGTTTCGGCAGTGGCGAGGCTTTTACGGGCAATTCCTCGGTCATCAACCAGGTCCGTGCGACCCTCAAACGGGTCGCCAACACCGGCAGCCGGGTATTGATCACAGGGCCTGCTGGAGCAGGCAAGGAAGTCGCAGCGCGGCTCCTCCACAGCTGGTCGCCGCGAGCTGATCATCCCTTTGTCTCGGTCAACAGTGCCCGTATTACGCCCGAGAGGTTCGAGCATGAACTGTTCGGCGAGGAAGCCGGGGGCAAGCTAGTTCGGCCCGGACTGCTGGAATTGGCCGATGGTGGCACCCTCTATCTCGACGAAGTAGCTGATATGCCGCTCTCGACCCAGGCGCGGATCCTGCGTGTCTTGACCGAGCAGAGTTTCGTGCGGGTCGGCGGATCGCGCCAGATCGGCGTTGATGTACGGGTAGTATCATCATCGGCCCGGGATCTGCAGGAGGAGATCGACGCCAAGCATTTCCGCGAAGACCTGTTCTATCGGCTCAACGTGGTCCCGGTGACAATCCCTTCGCTGGCCGAGCGACGTGACGATATCCCCGCTCTAGCCGAGCATTTTTTCACCCGGTACGCTGCCGAGCAGGGCATTCCCGCGCCCACGATCAGTGAAGAAGCTATGGCGGCGCTGCAAGCCTATGCCTGGCCGGGGAATGTTCGCCAACTTCGTAACGTCGTT
>SHLU01000084.1 GCA_004282995.1 Sphingomonadaceae bacterium | reverse complement strand
ATCGTAGACGATATTGGCACCTTCCGGCCCGCAAGCCGCCTTGAAAGCCTTGGCGAGTTCCTTCGAAGCGTCCTTGTTCATCTCTTCGCGTGGGTAGATTACCACTTCATCAGCACCAGCCTTGCGCGCGACTTCGCCCTTGGCCTCGCTCGAAACGGCTGCGACCACGCGCGCGCCAAAGGCTTTCGACAGTTCGACCGCCGAGAGTCCGACGCCCCCCGCCGCACCGAGCACCAGGACAGTGTCGCCTTTCTTGATATGTCCACGATCCTTGAGGCCGTGGATTGTGGTTCCGTAGGTCATCAGCAGGCTTGCCGCCTTTTCGAACGGAACGCCGTCGGGCACGGGGAACATCCGCCCAGCCTGAACGACAACTTTTTCGGACAGGCCGCCATTGCCGATGCCGGCCATCACCTTGTCACCGACCTTGTAGCCTTCGACACCTTCGCCGACCGCCTCGATCACGCCGGCGATCTCGCCGCCCGGAGCGTAGGGCCGTTCGGGTTTGAACTGGTAGAGGTCACGAATCATCAGCGTATCGGGATAGTTGATCGCGCAGGCTTTCACATCGACGAGCACTTCGCCTTTGCCGGGAGTGGGCACTTCGACCTCGTCAAGGGTCAGGGTTTCCGGTCCACCGGTCTGGTGAGTTCTAAGCGCTTTCATGCGGCTTTCTCCGTTCCTCGGGCCAGCCAGGGTGTCATGCCTTGCTGGCGAATCTCGTAATTCGTGATGGCTTCATCCTGCTGAAGGGTGAGGCCGATTTCGTCCAACCCTTCCAGCAGGCAGCGCCGGCGAAAGGGGTCGGTTTCGAAGGTAAAACGATCCTGAAAAGGCGTTGTTACGGTCTGCGATTCCAGGTCGATGGTGATCGGGTCGGTCGCGGCAACCTCTGTCAGGCGGTCGATCTGTTCCTGCGGCAGGGCTACGGTCAGAATGCCATTCTTGAAGGCGTTGCCGCTGAAGATATCCGAAAAACTCGGCGCTATGACCGCAGTGATCCCTAGGTCGAGCAAGGCCCAGGCCGCGTGTTCGCGACTCGAACCGCAGCCGAAATTGTCACCGGCAATCAGGATTGGAGCACCACTGAATTCGGGTTGGTCGAAAACATTATCAGGGTCTTGCCGCACGGTTTCGAATGCCCCGCGGCCCAGTCCGTCGCGTGTGACGGTCTTAAGCCAATGCGCCGGGATGATGACGTCGGTATCGACGTTTTTGTCACCAAAGGGAATGGCGCGGCCTTCAATCCGGCGCACGGGATCCATCAATCGGTCTCCGGATTCTCGCCTGAGGGGATCGGCCCCGGCTGGCTCGGGGTGTTTTTCTTCTTGCGCTTGCCGGCATAGAGCAGGGCGGCGGCGATGGCAGCGGAGCCGATGGCTCCGGCGATGGCTTTTGTTGGTATCTTGGTCATAGCCTATGCTTTGGTAGCGCGGGCGGATTCCCGCAAGGGGGATGTGGCGGACAATTCACGCACATCTGTCAGCCGCCCGGTGACAGCGGCAGCCGCCGCCATTGCCGGGCTCATCAAGTGTGTTCGAGCGCCCGGACCCTGGCGTCCGACAAAATTGCGATTGGACGTAGAGGCGCAGCGCTCGCCGGCAGGGACCTTGTCCGGGTTCATGGCGAGACAGGCCGAACAGCCCGGTTCGCGCCACTCGAATCCGGCGTCGGTAAAGATCCGATCGAGACCTTCAGCTTCGGCCTGGAGCTTGACCAGGCCCGAACCGGGTACGGCGATTGCCCACCGCACGCCCTTCGCCTTGCGGCGGCCTTCGAGAACTCTTGCTGCGGCGCGCAAATCCTCGATCCGGCTGTTGGTGCAACTGCCGATGAACACATTTTCGATGGCAATGTCCTGCATCCGCTGTCCCGGGGTCAGGCCCATGTATTGCAGGCTCTTGGCGGCGGCGACCTGTTTGGACGGATCGGAAAAACTCTCCGGAGAGGGGACGCTGGCGCCGATTGGCACAACATCTTCGGGGCTGGTGCCCCAGGTAACCGTCGGTTCGATCTCGCTGGCGTCGATCACCACCGAACTGTCGAACCGCGCGCCATTGTCGGTTGCGAGCGAGCGCCACCATGCGACTGCCTGATCCCATTCTTCGCCTTGCGGCGCGTAAGGACGCCCTTTCAGATAGTTGAAAGTGGTTTCGTCGGGAGCCACCAAGCCAGCGCGCGCACCCGCCTCGATGCTCATGTTACAGACGGTCAGGCGGCCCTCGACGCTCATTTCCTCGAACACGCGCCCGCGATACTCGATGACGTGCCCGGTCCCGCCGGCTGTGCCGATCACGCCAATAATATGCAGGATAAGGTCCTTGGGCGTGATCCCGGGGCCAAGGTTACCCTCGACGCGCACTTCCATACCTTTCGATCGCTTGAGCAGCAGGGTCTGAGTGGCCAGAACGTGCTCGACTTCGCTGGTGCCGATCCCGAATGCGAGCGCGCCAATTCCGCCGTGGGCAGCGGTGTGCGAATCACCACAGACGATGGTGGCACCTGGCAGTGAGAAACCCTGCTCGGGCCCGACGACATGCACGATGCCCTGCTCGGGCGCCACCGCGTCGATGTAGCGGATGCCGAATTCCGGAGCGTTTCGCTCGAGTGCGGCGAGTTGCTGCGCGCTTTGCGGATCGGCGATCGGCAACCGATTGCCGGCGGTATCGGTGCGCCTGGTGGTCGGCACATTGTGGTCGGGCACGGCCAGCGTCAGGTCCGGCCGGCGGACGGTCCGTCCGTTCCCACGTAATGCCTCGAACGCCTGCGGGCTGGTCACCTCGTGAACGAGATGGCGGTCGATATAAATCAGCGCGGTACCATCGTCGCGCTTATCGACGACGTGGGCGTCCCAGATTTTCTCGTATAGCGTGCGCGGTGTGCTGCTCATGGCCTGGGTATTGCGGCCTTTGCGCAACACAGGCAATAATGTGATGCCCAAGCAAATGCGGGGTCATGGAAATCTAAGCTATGGATACCTAATTTACACCCATGTCAGCAAACACCCCTGCCGCGCCCTTCGCATTCGCGATCAAGGTTCTGCCCGATGATATCGATTTCATGGGCCATGTGAACAATGCCAAGTATCTGAATTGGGTTCAGGACGCGGTTCTAGCTCACTGGAACAAGCTGGCCCCGGCCGAGGAAGTCGCGAGCAAGGCGTGGGTCGCGCTCAAACACGAGATTACCTATCGCAAGCCGGCGTTCCTCGAGGACGAGGTCATCGCGCAGACGGTACTCGAGCAATTTCAGGGCGCACGGGCTTTCTATCATACTGTGATCCAGCGCGGCGAAGATGTGCTGGCCGAGGTCAAGTCGAGCTGGTGCTGCATCGATTCCACCACCCTGCGACCTGCGCGTATCGGCGATCATCTGCGCGAATTCTTTTTTCCGACGCCCGAATAGCCTATACTGGCTGGCATCGTGCCACACGCCATCGCCTTGAAACAGCGCGCCTCGCAAAGGGCGCTCGGACTGTTGCTCGCCCTCGTAATTGCAGGAGCCTGGGTGGGTCTGCACATCTATGCCGTGCTGGTGTTCGAATTGAGCTGGGCCAACCTGCCGCTGGCACTGGTGATGGCGGCACTGTTGTGCTGGCTCTCGGTTGGAGTGTTCATTGTCAGCCATGACGCGATGCACGGTTCGCTCGCGCCCGATTGGCCACGGGTCAATGCCACGATCGGGGGTTCCCTGCTGTTCCTGTATGCCGGATTTGCCTGGCGCCGGATGCGGGACGCGCATTTTGCACATCACCGCCATGCAGGGCACGCGGCCGATCCCGATTTCTGTGCCAGCCATCCGAGTGAATTCGGACATTGGTACGGGGCATTCTTTACCCGCTATTTCGGCTGGCAATCGGTGCTGTTCGTATCGAGCGTGGTCGCGATTTACTGGTTTTGGCTGGACGTTCCCATGGAGCAATTGGTCCTGCTTTACGGCCTGCCGGCCATCGCATCTTCGGTTCAGCTTTTCTATTTCGGCACCTTCCGCCCGCATCGTCACGACGGAACGCGGTTTGCCGATTCCCATAATGCCCGCAGCGACACGTTTGGCACTGCCAAGAGTTTGCTGACATGCTTCCATTTTGGCTATCATCACGAACATCACCTCGCCCCGCAGGTGCCGTGGTGGGCCTTGCCCCGTTATCGGCAGAGACAGGCCAATAAAGTGATTGCCGATGGGGAGCCGAGCATATGAGCTGGTGGCAAATCGTCCTGATCGTGCTGGCCTCGGTCGCGGGGATGGAGTTGTTCGCGTGGTGGGCGCACAAATACGTCATGCACGGTTGGGGCTGGGCCTGGCACCGTGACCACCACGAACCGCATGACAAGACGCTCGAAAAAAACGACCTGTTCGCGGTCGTTTTCGGCACGATCGTTTTCGTGATGTTCGCAATCGGTTATTACATGTCGGACGCCTTGTGGTGGACCGCCTTCGGCATCACCGTCTACGGTGTCATTTACAGCGTGGTTCATGACGGGCTGGTGCACCAACGCTACTTCCGTTGGGTGCCAAGGCGCGGCTATGCCAAGCGGCTGGTTCAGGCGCACAAGTTGCACCATGCGACGGTCGGCAAGGAAGGCGGCGTCAGTTTCGGCTTTGTTTTCGCCCGCAATCCTCTCCGATTGAAGGAGGAATTGCGGTGCCAGCGCGAAACCGGCCAGGCAGTCGTGCGCGAAAGAACCGACCTCTAGCGCTCCGTCGCAAGCAGAAAACGCGGCGCTCCGGGGGGGGTGGAGCGCCGCGCTGTCATCATGCGAGATACGGGTCCGGGTTTACCGGGCGTAGTTCACATACAGACCATGGATCAGGCCGGGGATGAACCCAAGCAGGGTAAGCACGAGATTGAGGAGGGTGGTCGCACCAAGACCATGCTTCATTGCCACGCCGAGCGGGGGCAGGAGAATGGTCGCAATAAGAACGAGAATAGCCATGTAAAAATTCCTTCGGTCGCCCCCGTCCGTTGTAGCTAATTAACGGTGTGCAGCGAGGGAAGTTCCAAAGATGCTATTCGTTACGAGTGGCGATCCAGGTACCGCAGATCACCAGGATGGCTATCGATATGAGATAGTAAGGGTGGCCCAGCGTGAACCAGGTGAATACCGCACCCGTCGCCATGGCCCCGATAGCCATGGTTTTCGCCCTGCGGCTGATCGCGCGTCGTTCACGCCAGTCCAGCACCTGCGGACCCCAGTGCGGATGATCCAGAATCTTCTTCTCCAACTCGGGACTGGAGCGGGCGAAGAAATAGACCGCCAGCAACAGGAAGGGCACCGTGGGCATGATCGGCAACACCGCGCCGATTGCACCGAGGCCGACGCTTGCGAAGCCCAACGCCTTGTAGACTGGCCGCCTCATGTCCGTGTCGATGTCATTGCGCTGATATTCGCGCAGCATGTTCGCGCACCAGCGCGATCATGTTCGGCACGCCCTGCGTGCGATTGGATGACAGCTGGTTCTTGAGGTCGAACGGTTCCAGCATGTCGGCAATGTCCATCTTTGCCACTTCGCCGGCCGGGCGGTCCTGGACTGCGGCGATGACCAACGCGACGATCCCCTTGGTAATCGCGGCGTTGCTGTCGGCAAGGAAATGCAGCTGCCCACTATCATCGGTGGGATAGACCCAGACGCTGGCCGAGCAGCCGCGCACAAGGGTGGCATCGGTTTTCAAGGCATCGGGCATGGGGTCAAGCTCGCGACCCAACTCGATAAGCAGACGATAGCGTTCGTCGCCTTCGAGAAACTCGTATTCTTCACGGATGTCGTCAAGCGTGCGCATGCCGCGCCATGTAGGCGCATTGCGTCACAAATCCACCCCACTGGCGATCGCTTCGAGTTTGCGGATGCGTTCCTTGAGATCGGCGATTTCGATCCGCGCGGCGCCTTCGGCGGCACCACCTTCGATTTCGACGGGAGTGCGTGCTCGGCGGCTTTCGAGTTCCTGTCGCTTGAGCGCGAGCCAGCCATGCCATGCACGCAGCACCGCTGCGACGACGACGCTGAGGCCCACCAAAGCGGTAACGGCTATGACGAATGTTGGCTCACCCATCTCCAGTCTTCCTTCTCGTGGGGGTTCCTCCTCGAACCCCGCGTCTCAGCCCGTCAGCGCACGTCGCGCAGTTTCTCGATTTCCTCGGCCGTCCGGCGGGCCGGATCGGTGGCAATCTTTTCGAGGACCTTTACCCGTTCGCGCAGTTCTTCGATCTCGCGATCCTTCTCGGGATCCGATTGTATTACGCGCGTCTCATTGCCCTCACTGTCGCTCAGGATGCCGTGGCGCATCTTGTAGAATTGCACGCACCCCCACACGATGATGGCAACGACCGCGACCATGGCCCAGGAACTCATGAGCGCTGCTCCCTCGTGATTTCGGTATCGAGCGATTGCAGGTCGCGCAGTTGCTCGATCTGCATGGCCAGTGGCTCGTTGTTTTCGGTTGCAATGCGTTCGAGGACGCGGACGCGCTCTTCGAGGGCGGCATGCTTGTCGTCGCCAACCCGAGTGCTTTGCTTGTCGCGCCGTTCCTCAAGCCAGCGTTTGTGCTTTAGATGCTTGTCGACCAGCGAGTTGACGCCAAAGGTCACCAGTACAATGATGGTCAGGATGAAACCGAAGATCAGGACCAGTTCGCTATCCATCAGGCGTGTTCCTTTCTGTGTTCTCCAGGTGCATCCACCACATCCCGCAGTGCTTCGATCTCGGCGGCGAGATCGTGCGACCGGTCTGTTGCAATCCGTTCCAGATTGCGAACCCGGTCCTCAAGAGCCGAAGGGTGGCTTGCCTCGCGCTGACCGGCCTTGCTTGCCCCAAGACGGTTATTACGAAGCCTGAGGGCGAGATACACCGCCGCAGCACTGCCGGCGGCGGCCAGGCCGGCCAGTTGCAGCGCTTCCATAACCAGGGGAGTGTCGGCTCCGAACATCAAGCGTGCCCTTCCGTCTTTTGCTCGGCGAGCGAGGGCTCACGCAGCTTGTCGATTTCACTGGTGAGGTGATAGCCGCTGTCGGTGACGATCCGTTCGACATTGGCGAGCCGGTCTTTCATCGAGCCAAGTTCGGCTCGCAGTTCGGCGTTTTCCTGGGTCAGCAAGCGCACGCGTTCGGCAGTCTGTCCATCGGTCGATGGCTTGAGCGACTGGCCCCACATGCCTTCAAGCGGATAACCGTGCTGGATGCGAAGCTTGGTCGTATGGATCCATCCCCACACGCCTGCTGCGCCGATCAGGAGTCCGCCACCGATGATCCACGGCAGGTGAGGTACGAGATCAACTCCGGTCACTGGACATTCTCCCTGGTCTTGATGTCGAGCGGGACGCCTGCGCCGGTATCGCTGACCCTTTTCGGGTCACGAAGAGCCTCGATTTCCTCGGCCACAGTATAGCCCTTGTCGGTGACGATGCGTTCAAGCACGACCATACGGTCCTGCATTTTTTCCATCGTTTGGAGCAGCTTCTGGTTCTGCTCGCGTAGCTTGGCGTCATCGCGCTGGGAGGCCTTTTCGGTCTTGCCGCCCCATTCGTCTTCGAGAGAATAACCGTGCCGGGCGCGGATCCAGTTGTTGATCAGCCAACCGAACGTGCTGATCGCGATGATCGCGACGATGAAATCTGGTCCTCCCCAATCCATTACGCTTCTTCCTTCCGTTCCATGTTCACTGGTACGCCGCTGCCCTGATCCTCGACCCGCTTGGTATCGCGCAAGGCTTCGATCTGGGTGGCGATATCGTATCCGCGGTCGGTCACGATGCGTTCGAGCACCTGGACCCGGTCTTCCAATTCCTGAACGCGGCTGGCGTATTGCGCGGCTTTCTCGGCGCTACCGGCGGCTGTGACTTCCAACCGCTTCCGTTCCAATTTGCTGCGGGTTCCGATCCAGACGATGAACATCACCATCACGAAAGGGGCAAATACTACGAGCGATTCCATTGTTCAGTCCCTCCCTTCGATCCCGCTTACCGCAAGCGCTCGATTTCGGCGTTGAGGCGCGGGTTGGACGAGACATAGAAGGTCTCGACCTCGGCCAGGCGGCGATCAATGTCGCGGAACTTGCCGCGCACTTCACGCACGGTGCGCTTTGGATTCTGGCGCATCCGCTGCCAGTATTTCTGTTCATCCTGGTCGACGTAGAGATGCGGTGGCTTCTTGTTGAGCAACAGACCGGCCAGGAAATACAGCGGCAACACGATAGGACTCAATATGCCCGTGAAGATGGCTGCGATAAAGGCGAGCCGGACCCAGAAGGCGTTGACGCCGGTATAGTCGGCAATCCCGGAGCAGACGCCCATCAGCTTGGCATTCTGCTTGTCGCGATACAGGGTGGTGCGGGGGGTGTTCACGTGCGGGCTCCCTTCTTTTCTGCCATCATCTGCTCAAGTTCCTTGAGTTTGGCGTTATCCTCTTCAGCGTTCTGGATCAGCCGGGCCGGTTTGAAATCGGCGTGATCGTGCGACACCAGCCGTTCGACCGTGTCCATGCGTTCGTCGAGCCGCTTGGCGAGCTGATACATCTCTTCCATCAGCGCCTCGTCGTCACCGGTGATGGTCGCTGCGGTCTTCCACTTGGTGACATAGTGCATGATGACCCACGGCAGGCCGATGAAAATGGCCGGTATGATGATGACTTCTTCCATGGGTTATCAGTCCTTTTTCTTGCTGGTGCTACCGCTGGTGTCCATGCCCAGGGCTCGCTTCATTTCTTCGAGTTCCTCGTCGACCTTGTCGCTTCCGGCCAGCGCATCGATTTCGTCGGCGAGGCTGGGGGTGCCAGACTGGTCGGCGATCTGCAGCGCCTCGGCGCGGCCTTCGGCGTAATCGACCCGGCGCTCGAGCTGGTCGAACCGGGTCAGCGCATCGTCGACCCGCTCATTGGTCATCAGGCTACGTAGCTTGACGCGATTTTCCGCGCTTTCGAGACGGGCGGCGATGGCGGTCTGGCGGCTGCGCGCCTCACGCAGGCGGCCCTGCAGCTTTTGGATGTCTTGCTCATAGGCGCGGAGTGCATCGTCGAGTACGGCGATCTCTTGCTTGAGCTGGTCGCCCATGTCGGACGCTTTCTTCTTCTCGACCAGGGCGGCGCGGGCGAGGTCCTCGCGGTCCTTCGACAGCGCCAGCTGCGCCTTTTCGGCCCAGTCGGCCTGCAGCTTGTCGAGCTTGACGGTGTGACGGTGCATTTCCTTCTGGTCGGCAATGGTGCGCGCAGCCGAGGCGCGGACTTCGACCAGGGTCTCCTCCATTTCGAGGATGATCATGCGGATCATCTTCTGGGGATCGTCCGCCTGGTCGAGCATGTCGTTGAAATTGGCGGCGATGATATCGCG
>SHLU01000083.1 GCA_004282995.1 Sphingomonadaceae bacterium | reverse complement strand
GACTGGACTCGCGACGAGATCGCCGGCCTCTTCGACCTTCCTTTCACCGAGCTGCTATTCCAGGCCGCTACGGTCCACCGCGAGTATCATCCGCCTGAGCAGGTCCAGCTGTGCACGCTGCTCTCTATCAAGACCGGCGGGTGCCCCGAGGATTGCGGCTATTGCTCGCAGTCGGTGAAGGCCGATAGCGGGGTTGAGGCGACCAAGCTGATGGACGTGCAGCAGGTGCTGCAATCCGCTGCGCAGGCCAAGGATCACGGAAGCCAGCGGTTCTGCATGGGCGCCGCCTGGCGCAATCCCAAGGACCGCGACATGCCCGCGATCGTCGAGATCGTAAAGGGCGTGCGCGCGATGGGGCTGGAGACCTGCATGACGCTGGGGATGCTGACGCCCAGGCAAGCGGACATGCTCAAGGAAGCTGGCCTCGATTATTACAATCACAATATCGATTCCGGGCCGGAATATTACGAACGGATCATCACCACGCGCGATTACCAGTCGCGGCTCGATACGCTGCAGAATGTCCGCGATGCCGGCATCAACGTGTGCAGCGGCGGGATCGTCGGCATGGGCGAAACGCGCGCCGACCGCGTCGGCTTCGTCCACACGCTGGCGACGCTGGAACAGCATCCCGAAAGCGTGCCGGTCAACGCGCTGGTGCCGATCAAGGGCACAGTGCTTGGCGACATGCTGGCCGACACCCCGCTGGCCAAGATCGACGATATCGAATTCGTCCGCACCGTGGCCGTGGCGCGCATCACCATGCCCAAGAGCATGGTGCGCCTCTCCGCCGGCCGCGAAAGCATGAGCGAGGCGACGCAGGCGCTCTGCTTCCTTGCGGGCGCGAACTCGATCTTCACCGGCGACAAGCTGCTGACAGCCGCCAATGCCGGTGACGAGAGCGACGCCGCGCTGTTCGCCAAGCTCGGCCTGACCGCATTGCAGGGCGAAGAGCCGATGCGCGCAGAGAAAGCGGCGGTTCCCGCGGAGTGACACTCGGCTTCTCCGTCGAGGAGTTGTTGCCCCACGCGCGCAAAGGCGCAAAGCTCCAGATCGGTCTGCGCAAGCTCGACGAGAGCGAGTGGCTCCAGCCCGATCCCGACCTGAGTGTCCGGGCCGCGGGCTTCGACGCCCGGCCCGAGGCGGTTCGGGTGACCGAGGAAGCCGAGGCTCCCGGGGCGGAACTCGCTGCCATGCTCGGTCATTCGGGCGGACTGCCCCAGGTCGCGCTCCAGCACTGGGAGGACATGTGCCTGCTGACGCGCAGGCCCGATGAAGACATCTATCGCCTCATCGGTGCGGCGGTGGCCTTTCCGACCGACTGGCGGGTCGATGACAAGATGGGCCTGCCGCTCGCCGCGCTTCACGCGCCGATCCACGGGTTTGCCGAACAACTCGCCACCGGGGTCGACCGGTTCATGGCCAAGCTGAAACCCGGCCCGATATATGGTCGCAGCAACTGGTTCGTGGTCGACAGCGGGGCGCTGTGCCACCTGCCGGGTTCGCGCGAATTGTTCGCCGGGGTCGATGCAACCAACGCCGGCGAAACCTTGTATGCGCGTTGTGAACGCCAGACCTTGCGCCGCCTGCCGCAAACGGGCGCGATCCTGTTCACCATCGGGGTCTATGTGCAGCCGTTGGCATCGCTTTCAGCCGAGGCCATCGCATGGCTTGCAGAGGCAGTGCAGGCAATCCCGACCGGCGAACGGGAGCGCCGCGGTATCCAGCGCTATCTGCCTGCTCTGCTCGGCTATGCCGATGGCCGAACAGTGGCGTAATCATACAATCATTGCGTTCGTAGACTTGCTAGGTCAGCAGTGCTGGCCGAGGCTTGGGGAGGGCCAGCAATCGGGGTCGCTGCTCTAGAGGGGTACAGCTACCATGACGAAATTCGCATTATTTGCAGGCGCGATCGCGCTTGCCATGCCGATGGCGGTGACACCGGCACAGGCCGACAATCATGCTGAAGCCGAACCGAAAATGCTCGAACAGGACTGGTATCGGGTAAACCTCGTGCGGTTCAAGGAAGGCAAGCAGGGTCGTGCCAGCGAGATCATCGCCATGTACGAGAAGGCGAGCGATGCTGCCGGCCAGGAAGGGCCGGTTTCGGTACACATGAATTCCGGCCCATGGCATCTGATGGTATTCTTCAAGATGGAGCATGGCATTGGCGAGATGGGATGGGCCAGCAACCCCGATGAAGCGGCATGGGACAAGGCCTTCGCCGAAATTGCAGGCGGCGAAGACCAGGCGAAGAAACTGCATGACGAGTTCAGCTCGCTCATCGCTGTGCGCGAACGGCATATCGGCCATATCCATGATGACGGCAACGAAGGCAGCTAACGCATCCTGGGTTACACCTTGGCTTGATTGGTAACTCCTTGGGCGGCATAGGCGGATCAACGCTCTATGCTGCCTCTGGAGGCCTGACTTGTTTTCCAAGATCCTGATTGCCAATCGCGGCGAGATTGCCTGCCGCATCATCAAGACGGCCAAGCGGATGGGGATCGCCACCGTCGCGGTCTATTCCGATGCCGATGCTCGCGCGCCTTTCGTGAAAATGGCGGACGAAGCGGTCCATATAGGACCGCCGCCTGCCGCTGAAAGTTATCTGATCGCCGACAAGATCATCGCTGCGGCCCAGCAGACTGGCGCCGAGGCGATCCACCCGGGCTATGGCTTCCTGTCGGAGCGCGCCAGCTTCGTTGAGGCGCTGGACAAGGCCGGCATCACCTTCATCGGTCCGCCGGCCAATGCCATCGCTGCGATGGGTGACAAGATCGAATCCAAGAAGCTCGCCAAGAAGGCGGGCGTCAACGTGGTCCCGGGCTTTGTCGGAGAAATCCGCGACACTGATCATGCCGTCGAGATCAGCAACGATATCGGCTACCCCGTGATGATGAAGGCCTCCGCCGGGGGCGGAGGCAAGGGCATGCGTCTTGCCTATAGCGAGAAGGATGTGCGCGAAGGGTTTGAAGCCACCAAACGCGAAGGCCTCAACTCCTTTGGCGATGACCGCGTCTTTATCGAGAAATTCATCGAGGACCCGCGCCATATCGAGATCCAGATACTGGGCGATAAGCATGGCAACATTCTCTATCTCAACGAACGCGAATGCTCGATCCAGCGTCGTCACCAGAAAGTGGTGGAAGAAGCACCGTCACCCTTCGTCACGCCCAAGATGCGCAAGGCGATGGGTGAGCAGTGCGTGGCGCTGTCGCGAGCAGTCGATTACCACTCCGCTGGCACTGTCGAACTGATCGTCAGCGGCAAGGATCCGACTGGCGAGAGCTTCTACTTCCTTGAAATGAACACTCGCCTTCAGGTGGAGCATCCTGTCACCGAGGCCATCACTGGCATTGACCTTGTCGAGCAGATGATCCGCGTCGCTGCCGGCGAGAAGCTGGAAATGACGCAGGACGACATCGGTATCGATGGTTGGGCGATCGAAAATCGCGTCTACGCAGAGGATCCCTATCGCGGCTTCCTTCCCAGCACCGGGCGATTGGTCGAATACGACCCGCCGCTTGAAGGCTGGACAGACGACGGCACCGCCAATGGCCGCCGCGGTGTCGACGGCATCCGTATCGATGACGGTGTCTATGAAGGCGGCGAGGTCTCGATGTTCTACGACCCGATGATCGCCAAACTGGTGACGTGGGGCGAAACGCGCGACGAAGCTGCCGATTTGCAGGTCGAGGCGCTTGACGCATTCCGCATCAAGGGTCTGGGCCACAATATCGATTTCCTAAGTGCCATCATGCAGCATCCCCGGTTCAGGTCGGGCGAGTTGACCACCGGCTTTATCGCCGAGGAATATCCCGAGGGATTCGAAGGTGCGCACGCAAGCGATGAATTGCTGCGCAGGCTGGCTGCGGTTGCGGGCGTCATCGCCACTGCCGATGCCGACCGTGCTCGCCGGATCGACCAGCAATTATCGGGTGAGATGTATGCGCCGGGCGACTGGGCCATCCGGATCGGCCAGAGCGAGGCCGAGGCGCGGCATTATCTCGTGCAGATCGCCGAGGACGCGATCATGGTCGACGATGAAGCGGTCGAATTGAGCTTCGATTACACGCCCGGCCAGGACATGGTCGATGTCGAGTTCAGTGACGATGCCTTGACCGCGCAACTCACGCCCACCCGCACCGGCTATGCCATCACGACCCGGGGGAGCACGCAGCATGTCCGAATTCTCCCTGCGCGGGTGGCACATTTGGCCGAGCACATGATCGAGAAGGAACCGCCCGATCTTTCACGGCTGTTGATCTGCCCCATGCCAGGTCTGCTGGTGAAGCTGCATGTGGGTGAGGGCGATGAAGTCCAGCCGGGCCAGCCGCTCGCCACGGTCGAAGCAATGAAGATGGAGAACATCCTGCGCGCCGAGAAGGAAGGCAAGATCGCCAAGATCAATGCCGCTGAGGGCGACAGTCTGGCGGTTGACGCGGTAATCCTGGAGCTCGAATAACAGTGGCGGGTGTCGCCGGCTGGAAGAACGTCGATCCTGCCTGGGCCGATGTCGACACACTGATTGATACGACGTTACTGGGCGAAGATGGTGCAAGCCGCGAATTCGCCCAGCGTGCGGCCGATGCGGGTCTGCCGGATATTGCGGTATCGCCTTCGCAGGGCCGTTTCCTCGAACTGATCTGCCGCATCATGGGCGCCCACCGCGTGCTCGAAGTCGGTACATTGGGAGGCTACTCGACGCTGTTCCTCGCTCGTGGGGTGGGTAAGGCGGGCGAAGTCGTCACACTCGAGGCCAAACGGACCTACGCAGCCGTCGCTCAACAGAATTTCGATGCATCGGGCATGGGCGATCGCATCACCATGCACGTCCGCGCTGCGCTCAAATCGCTGGCCGAATTGTCCGGCCCCTTCGACCTTACCTTCATCGACGCGGACAAACCCAACAATGTTGCCTACGTCAAACATGCCTTGCGCCTGTCGCGCCCGGGGGCGCTTATTATAGTCGACAATGTCGTTCGCGAAGGTGCCGTGCTCGCCCCCGCTGAAGACGATGAATCGGCCAAGGGTACGCGGGCCTTGTATGAATTCGTCCAGAGCGAACCGCGACTGGAAGCCACTGCCTTGCAAACCGTAGGTGACAAGGGCTGGGACGGGATGATGTTCCTGCGGGTGAGGGACTGATGCACAAGAACCATGCGCCCGATGCGCCGCCTGCGAAAACCATCACCTTCGACGATTTCCTGAAAGTGGATATCCGCATCGGGACCATCGTCGCGGTGGAGGAGTTCCCTGAAGCGCGCAATCCTTCCTACAAGCTGCGTATCAACTTCGGTCCGGCCATCGGCGAGCGGAAGTCCTGCGCGCAGCTGGTAGCCCGCTATGGCACCGGCGAACTAATAGGGCGGCAAGTAGCTGCGGTGGTGAATTTTCCACCTCGTCAGATCGGGCCAGCCATGTCCGAAGTCCTGACGCTCGGATTTGCCGACGATGACGGTAACGTCGTATTGTTCGCTCCCGACACTAAATTACCCGACGGGGCACGTTTGTTCTAGGCGGGCAATTCTACTGATCCCATCTCGCTGAGACTGTGGATGAGCCTCATATTTTCGCGCATCGCTGGCCGGTTTTGCGCTATCAACCAAAACAGAAAAAAACATCGAGTCGCGTTGCTTCGATGAAGGACTGACGCAATGGCACGAGTGGGCAAGGCATTTTTCGACAACAAGGGCGGGTTTCATAAAACGCCCGAAGACGCGACGATGAGCGATCTGGCCGCTTTGCTAGGCAAGATCGGCGAGGGCGAGAGCCTGTCTCTGGGAATCGCACACGTCCTGCTGGTAAAGCGGGCAGAGATAGAGATCCTGTTCGAGCAGTATGATCGCATGAAAGAAGACGCGGAAGAGGCGATCGTCGGAGCGGGCAACGTCACTCCCATCCCCAAACCGCGAGCGAATTAACGCGAAATTCCGGTCGGATCAGGTCGCACTGTGCGCTCTGCTGGCGATCATGAGTCGAAAATCGCCACCGCGCGGATCCAGCCGGCGCTTGCCCGTTCGATCTTGATCGGGAAGCAACTCAAGGTGAAGCCGTGCGATGGCAGACTGGCAAGGTTCGCAAGTTTCTCGATCTGGTAGTAGGGTCGGATACGGCCAGCCTTGTGGCCTTCCCAGATAATGGCAGGATCGCGTTCGCTGGCCCAGCGGCGAGCGGTATGGCTAAAGGGAGCATCCCAACTCCATGCGTCTGTCCCCACCACTTCGACGCCCTTCTCGGTGAGCCAGAGCGTCGCCTCCGCGCTGAGCCCGACACCCTGGTCGATGAATCCTTCGCTGCCATATATCGCGCCGGACTGTACGAGTACGATGTCGAGCGGTTGGATATCGTAGTCTATCTCGGCAAAAGCTTGTTCGATTTCCGCGGCGCTTACCACATGACCATGTGGCAGATGTGAGAAATCGAGTTTGACGCCTGGCCGCAGGAAACGGTCGAGGGGCGCTTCATCAATGCTGGGCGCGGCCCGCGCACCGTTATCGGTGGTCGAGTGGTAATGCCACGGCGCATCCATATGTGTTCCGTTGTGCGTGCGCAGTTCGACCAATTCGACCGCCCAACCTTCCCCATCGGGCAAGTCGTCCTGCTCTAACCCGGGAAAGAACATGGCGATTTGCTGCCATGTGTTCTCGTGGGTCATGTACGTGACTTTCGGCCGCATGACATCGGGGTCGGAAATCACATCATTGGTGATCGGAATCGAGAGATCGACAAAGCGCGTCATGGCCCGCGTTATCAAGGCCGCGGGAACCATCGTCAACGCACTACGCTGAAAGGTCACAGCGCATGGACATACTATCGATCTTTTATGATGGCTGGGCAGGAGTGGCACGGATCGCGATCATCGCGGCCTTTGCCTACGCCGGTCTCATCATGGTTCTGCGCCTGAGCGGCAAGCGGGCCCTGTCAAAGCTCAATGCTTTCGACTTCGTCGTGACCGTTGCACTTGGTTCGACCTTGGCGGCGATTCTGCTCAACAAGGATGTCGATCTGGCTGAAGGGATGGCAGCCTTTGCCTTATTGATTGGCCTGCAATGGATCGTTGCCTATCTGTCCGTTCATTGGCGCTTCCTGCGCAGGATCGTCCGGTCCGAGCCGAAGGTTCTTGTCCGTCAAGGTGAGCTCCTGTCAGAGGCCATGCGCAACGAACGGATTACCAGGTCCGAGATTGATGCGATCATTCGGCGGCAGGGGCTGGGCTCTGTCTCGGACGTCGCATGGCTTGTGCTCGAAACTGATGGCTCTTTCAGTGTGATAAGCAAAGAAAGCGCAGGCGATGGCAGCGCGATGGAAAGTGTACCCGGCGGGAAAGAATAAGAGCGCGGCTAGTGGGCCTTCAACTGCTCGTTGAGGAACGCTGCAACGTCTTCAAGATCCACATCTTTCGCAAGAAATGCTGCACCAATGCTGCGCAGCAAAATGAACGGGAGAGTTCCGGCATCCATCTTCTTGTCATGCAGCATATGATCGACCAATTCGCGCCCGTCGACTTTCATGTTCAGGGCGGTGATTTCGGTCGGCAGACCGGCGGCGGCGACAGCCTGCGCAATCTTGCTGGCATCTGCTTGGGTCAAATGGCCGCGCCTTGCCGAATAACGTGCCGCCAAAACCATTCCCAGTGCCACGCCTTCGCCATGCAGCAGGCGCTCGGAAAAGCCGGTCTCTGCTTCGAGCGCATGGCCGAAGGTATGGCCGAGGTTCAACAATGCACGGGCGCCGGTTGTTTCGCGCTCGTCATCCGCGACGATGCGTGCCTTGGCAGCAACGCTTGTCGCCACCGCGTGCCCCAGCGCGTCAGGCTTGCGAGCGAGCACATCGGTGCCATTTTCACCTAACCAGGCAAAGAATTCCGCCTCGCCGAGGACACCATACTTGAGGACTTCGGCATAGCCTGCGCGCATCTCGCGGTCGGGCAGGCTGTTGAGAGTGGTCAGGTCTGCAAGGACGAGGGAAGGCTGGTGGAACGCGCCGACAAGGTTCTTGCCGGCCTTGGTGTTGATCGCGGTCTTGCCGCCGACAGAACTGTCAACCTGTGCCAGCAGAGTGGTGGGCACCTGGATGAAGCCGCAACCGCGTTTGAGGATGGAACAGGCGAAGCCTGTGAGGTCGCCGACCACGCCGCCGCCAACTGCGATAACATGGTCACCGCGCTCTACTCCTTGTGCGAGCAGCCAGTCAGTCAGCTGGGCCAATCCCTGCCAGCTCTTGGCACCTTCACCAGAAGCGACTTGGTAGAGCGCAATTTCATGACCATGGGTAGCGAGAGCTTTGCTCAGCCTGCCGCCATGGTGCGCCCATGCGTTCGCGTCGGCTACGACCGGGACCATCTGCTTTCGCAGGAATGGCGCGGCCAGTTGGCCCGCATTGTCGAGCATATCGCTCGCTACATGGACCTCGTAGGTGCGGCCGGAAAGCTCCACCGGAATCACATCCATCGACCGATTGCCTCCATTATGGCGGTTGCCGTTTGCATGTGCGGACCGTGCTCGCTGCGCACGTGGATCGGTGCCTGGGAATAGAAACCTTCACGTTCACGTCGCAGGCGATCGAGGGTCTGTGCGGGATCGCCCTCTTTCAGCAAGGGGCGCGTAGAGCGTCTGCTGGTGCGTTCTACCAAGGTGTCGGTACTGGCATCGATCCACACCGCGATTGCTTTTTCGAGGATCAGCGCCCGCGTCTTGTCATTGATGAAGGCACCGCCGCCGGTAGCAATGACACCGTGCTGTTCCTCCAGCAGCCGCATAATTACCCGCCGCTCTCCATCCCGGAAGTAAGCTTCGCCAAATTCGGCGAAGATCTCGGAGATCGACATTTGCGCCGCTTCCTCGATAGCTTCGTCCGCGTCGACGAAATCGCCCGCGACCAATTGGGCCAGCCGCTTGCCGACGGTTGATTTGCCCACGCCCATCAGGCCCACCAAGACGACCGGACGATCAATGCGTCGCGCGATCGCCTTGATGTCGAGTTGGTCAGGGGGAGTGTCACCATCTTGCATTGCCGCTTGGCGTAGAGATGGGCTAGGGCGAAGGCAATAAAGGGTAAGTTTTGCTGGAAGCGGGTTCAGGTATGCGAAACAGGCGAGCGGCGGTGTGGTTCGCCTTGGCCATGTTCGCTGTGCTTGCATGGGCATGGTGGGATGGCGGGCGCGAGCCGCTGCATCCGATCGAGCAGGAAATTCCCGTGCCGGAGGGTGTGGAATGAAGCGGTTGATAGTGTTTTGTCTGCTGTCCGGTGCAGGAGCGCTGGCGCTGACGACGGGAATTGTCGCGGTACAGGCTGCACCCGAATCGCTCCTCCCGCCTGGGTTCGACGATCCTGCGCCGACCCCCAAGCCGCGCCCGACATCGACGCCGCG
>SHLU01000082.1 GCA_004282995.1 Sphingomonadaceae bacterium | reverse complement strand
ACATGGCGGTATAGAATGGTTCGAACTTGCCCTGCTGCCCTGCTGCCAATGCCCATGACGCCGCGCGCTGGCTGCCCTGGAAAATCGGCCATTCGCGGACCACCACCTTCAATTCGGGATCCCGCGCGATCATCTTGGCGACTTCTGCAGCGCTGGCGCGGCAATAGCCGCAATTATAGTCGGTAAACTTGACCAGTGTGCGCGAACCATTCGGATTGCCGAGCACAGCACCGGGAAAAGGCTGGCGCACTTCCCCGCCGGCCGCAGCAAGTCGGTCTTCGGCCTGCTGGCGTTCCCACGCGCTGGCCATGCGTGGGAGGAGATCGGGATTGGCAAGCAGGTAACCTTCGATCTGTCCGCCAGCGAGGCCGGACACCATGTAGGTCGCGGCCCCCACGAAGCCCGCCACGAAAGCGAGCAGGATGGCGATAATCGTCTTGCGCATGGATGGGTTCCCCGTTGGCGACCGGTTAGCGCCGGTTCTGCTCGCGTTCAAGCAAGGCCTGCGCCTGCATCCTGATGTCCTGAGCGCGTAACCAGTCGGGCGTGTTCTCGGGCAATCCCGCCTCGGCTATCTGGGCGCTGCGCAAGGCAGAAAAATATTCACGCCGAAGCACTTGTTGCTCGGCACTGGCGAGGCGCGCCCGCGGCATGTCGCCCTGCGCTGCATAGACCACGCCGAGCTGGTACCAGGCAAATGGCATCCAGCGGTCGCGCGCAACTGCTGCGCGCAACACGGTCTTGGCTTCCTCAAAATTCGCCTGGTCTTCGGTGGCGATGAGTGCGTGACCGAAGATCGATGCGATCAGCGGGTGTGTGTTGGTCAACTGGGTCGCCTGGCGCAGGGCCGGAAGCGCTTCTTCCGGACGCCCAGATTCGAGCAAAACCTGGCCCTTCAGTTCGAGAAAATAAGGGTTGTCCGGCTCCGCAGTGAGCAGCGCTTCGACTTCTTCAAGCGCCAGATCGATTTGCGCGTCCTTGTGATAGGCATAGGCGCGTGCGTAACGGGCCGGCACGTCCAGCCGCGTGCGCGGATAGGCGCGCAGGACGCGGGCAGGTTCTTCCAGGTAGCCATAAAGCTTGGCCTTGACCCGCTCGAAGCGCTGCTGAAGTCCGGCATCAGGGGCTTTCTGCCACGCAGGATCAAGCTCGTAGACTTCGCGCAGGCGGCTGATCCGGTCGCCCGACAGCGGGTGCGTGCGCGTGAACTCGGCTTCATCGCCCTGGCTGCGGCCATAGCGGAATTCCTGGTTGAGCAGCTTGCCGAAGAAATCGAGCGAGCCGCGTCCGGTAATGCCGGCCTTGGACAGATACTCCGCGCCCGCGGCGTCAGCCGAGCTTTCCTGCGCGCGATTGAAGGAAAGGAACTTGCCGAGTGCGGCGCGCTGTCCGGCCATGATCGCGGCCATCCCGGCGTCGCCTGCACCTGCCGCCACCGCGGCCGCGCCGAGCAGCAATGAAAGCAGCGTGATATTGGTCGCCGCGCGATAACTGTCGGAGGAGCGGATGACGTGGCCGCCGGTGATATGGCCCAGTTCGTGCGCAATCACGCCTTGCACCTCGTTGGCGCTATCGGCGGCATTGATCAGGCCCGAATGGAGATAGACGACCTGGCCGCCGGCAACGAAGGCGTTGATCGAGCCATCGTTGATCAGCACCATATCGACATTGCCGTCTTCGAGACCAGCAGCCTCGACCAGCGGCGCGGCCATGTCGTTCAGCAATGCCTCCGTCTCGGCATCGCGCAGCATCGATTGCGCGAACAGCGGCTGAGCCGCAAAAGCGAACGCCGCGAAAAACGCGAGGCTGTGAACGAGGAAGCGCATTACCGCTTGCCTAGCGCGCCGGGGGCTGAATGTCCCATGAAGATTAGTGGTGGGCGGACTGGGCGAGGAATTCGTGGACTGCGGCCTTCACGGCCCCGTCTCCGGCGAAAGGCCGCGACATCGCCATGATGATCCCGGCATGGTTGATCCCGGCGAACTGACGCAACTCGGCTGTCCCGCCGACGCGGATCATGGCGCGCTCCAGTGCCACCGAATTGCGCGGACGGACGGTAGTATCGTCATCGCCGGTCAGCAGCAGCAGGGGCGGCGCGTCGGCCCGGACGAAATTGATCGGCTGGGTGGCATCCAGGTCGCTGGCATCGCCAAAGGCGTCGCGCGTCCCCTCGCTGTCGAGCGGGAGGAAATCATAGGGGCCGGCGAGACCGATCGCTCCGGCAATCGCGCCTTGCGGGACATCCCTGGCATCGAGCCATCGGCGGTCGAGCGCCAGCATCACAGCATTGTAGGCACCTGCCGAATGACCCATCAGGAAAATTCGCGAGGGGTCGCCGCCGTAATCGGCAATATGGTCATGAATCCAGCGAGTCGCGGCCGCGCCGTCTTCGAGCATCGCGGGATATTCGCCGCCAGGAACCAGCCGGTATCCTGCGCTGACCGCGACATAGCCCTGCGCGGCGAGATTGCGCGCCACGAAGGCATAATCCTGCGCCCGCCCCATGCTCCAGCTGCCGCCGTGGATGAACAATATGACCGGGCGGCTCTTCTGACCTCCGCCAGCCGGGCGCGCCACCAGCAGGATCTGCTCTGCGGCCGGGCCGTATGATATCGGATCGCTGGTCTGCACCGCGCTCGCAGTGGACAGCGCATCCACGCGATCGAGCAACATGACCGCTTGCGAGCGGACAGCCCAGTGCCAGGAGAAGAAGCCGAGCACGGCAAGCGCTGCCAACGCCACCAGCGTCCATCCGATCCATCCCATCTTGCGTCCCTTGCCTCCGGGAATCTCAGTCATCGTCAGTCGCCGCCTGCGTGGCCTCGACAACGCTGGCGGCATCGCTGTCGTGACCCAACCCGGCGCTTTCGAGAAATGCTTCCTCGATCGCGAAGCTGTCTCCCAGCCACAAGGTTACGCCGCGATCCCTTATCAGCGCCTTGGCGGAAATTTCTTCGGCGGTGAAATCGGCTCCGACACGGCGGATGAAGATCGCCGCTATGCGGTTGCCGAATTCCTTCGCGATTTCGGCAAAGGCGACGAGATCGCCCTGCGAATCGTCCCCGATGAGCACAAAGCGCAGGGATGGATGGTGTTCAAGAATTCCGCGAATGGCATCGAGCTTGTGCTGCCCATGGCCGCCCGATCCGAAAGTTGTGCGGTTGAGGCCCCAGTCGCGCAGATGGATCGGGCCCAGCGGAAGGCCGCGCGTCCGCTTGAACGCCACGAGATAGGAAAACAGATTCCATGGCGAGGACGAGACGTAGAAGAACGGTCGCTTGCTCGCGGGCAGGCGGTCACCGGGCGCGGCCAAATCTTCCGGCGCGTCCCAACCGCCGCCGATTGCCCGGTAGAACATGTCGGCTCCCGGCACGGCAATCCGTTCTTCGGGCATCTGCTGCAGGACCCTGCGCCAATTGCGCATCAGGCTGCGCACGCCTCCGGTAATGCCGGTTTCGATGATGGTGTCGTCAATGTCAGAAATGACGCCGATCCCGGCCTCGCTACCCGGCACGAGGACGTGGCCGGTGACCTCTTGTTCGCCGTGGATGTTTCGCCAGTGCAGGCGGACGGTTTCCCAAACTGTCCTCTCTGGTAGCTGCCAACCTTCGCTCAGCGGAATGTCGAAGTGGACGAAGCCTTCCTTGCCGGTCACTGCACTATGCCGCTCGGGCGCAGAATCGGGCCGGGCTATCTCGAGGGCTACTTCGAGATCCCTTACTTCGTGGCTGAGAAATTGCGCGAGCATGGTGTGCGTGGCGCGCAGCCGACCGCTGGTTTCGAACTGGGGCTTGGCTGACCGCAAAGCGCGGGCAGACAGGACGAGCCTATTATCGCTGCGATGGCCGAAATAGGGTTGGATGCGGATCGGTGCGCGCGGAAATAAAGGCATACCCAATGCTAGCGGCGAAAAACGTGCATTCAAGGATGCGAATGATCCTTCGTCCGCTGAGCACGGGGCCTGGCGAGCGGTTGTCTTAGCCGACGAGTTTGCGCGCGACCTTCTCGACCAGCGGGATATCGTCGCCCACTTCGCCGATCATGGCAATTTCGCCATTTTCCATGCGCCGGATCATCACCACCGCGAATTCGGGGCCGTCGCTGGCCAGGTCTTCGAACCCATGGATGTCGAGCTGGCGCAATTTCTTCGCCAGCGCGGGGCGCACTGCGTCGACGGGGTCGACCTGCTTGCCCTCTTCTTCGCGGCGTATTCGGCGTTCGGCCTGCACCACGCCCTTGAGACCACCCTCACTTGCGGAAAGGAACCGGCTCAGCGCACCGCGGGCAAGGCCCAGGCGATGTGCGTGCGAGAGCACTGCGGCATATTCGGTCAGGCGCGTCTTGTCGTAATCGGCGCCAAAAACCAGCTTGACCACCGGGGTCATCGGCGCGCGATCCTGCGCGGTCAGACCGTTTTCGGCGATCAGCTCTTCGAAATCTTCAGGCGCTTCTTGCGCAGCGAGGCTGACATCATAGGCCCGGCCAACAGCGTCGTAGAGAGCGGTGCGGCTGCGTTCTTCCTTTGATTGCGCAACCTGCGCGAGTTCGCGCGCTTCGGCGAGCGTATCGTAAAGGCCGCTTGCGTCACCAGCTCCGCCGTCCGGTTTTTCCGCGGTTTCTCCATCGTCGAACGCGGGAACATGGTCGCTGGGCGTGATTTTCGCCTCGCCGGAGCCCTCTGCAGGCGTAGCGCCCTGTCCGGCAAGCTGCGCCGCTTCGGCGTCGATCGGGGCAGACCAGTCATCAGGATCTTCATCGCCGTCGTCTGCCGGAAGGTCACTTCCCATCAGGCGGGACAAATCTCCCACGGGCGGATCCTGCGCATCGAAGCTTTCGCCTTCAGCATCTTGGCCGTCATCCGCACCCAATTCATCGACGTTGTCGGCATCGCCGTCCTGGTCGATGCCGTCGGTCATCGGTTCAAGTGCACTGGCGAGCGACAGGTCGAGCGGTTTCTTGGCGGGTTTGTTGCGCAGGCCCATCAGGCCCGAGGCGGGCTGGTCGCCTTCTTCCTCATCCTCGACGTCGCCAGTCGGAGCGAGCGAAGCGAAAGCGGAGTGATCGATGGTGTCTTCCTCGTCGGCATCGCCGATATCGGGAAGCGCGAAGGGGGTAAGGTCAACCTCGCCCTCGTCTGCGTCATCATCGACGTCGTCTTGCTCGATGCCCCAGTCGTCATCTCCAGAGAGGTCGGCATCGGCGGGCTCATCGGACACAGCGTAGCCAGATTCGGGGACATCTTCTTGCGTCACCGGCTCCGCCTCGGATCCAGCGACTTCACTGCCCTCACTCGAGGCCGGCCCATCCGCCCAGTCGGTGACCGGTTCGGCGGAATGGTTGGCGATTTCCAGCTCGTCTGCCGAATCGTCCAGCGCCTGATCGACTTCAAGCAGCAATTCATCGGTAGTCAGCTGGTCGGCAACTTCTTTCCAGTTGATCACTCCATAGATGAAATCGATGGTGTCATCGTCGCTGGAGAATGGCAGCAGGATGCCGCGATAAAGCGTCGTCGCGCCATTCTGGTTGACGAATTCCGCTTCGAAACCGATTGGCGCCTGGTTGGCGAGAATCTGCATGTAGTGATCGGTGATGCGGCTCAGCAACGAGCGGCTGGGAACGTCGTCAAGGGCACGGATAGGTCCGTCGGAACCGCATTCGATGGCCAGTTCGGCCCCAAGATACTGGATTGCCGGGTTCTCTACGCCACTGGTGAAATCGAGCAGCACGCTGTGCGGC
Source organism: Sphingomonadaceae bacterium (assembly GCA_004282995.1). Taxonomy (GTDB): domain Bacteria; phylum Pseudomonadota; class Alphaproteobacteria; order Sphingomonadales; family Sphingomonadaceae; genus Parerythrobacter. Next base: position 3,652 of record SHLU01000082.1, on the reverse strand, counting down.
CCGAAATCGGGCAGGGCTTCGAAATCGAGGTCCTCGATGGCGGGGAAATTGCGATCCTGCAGCAGGCTCGCCCAGTGATTGTAGGCGCGCACCTGCATCCGGCGCTCGTCCTGACCGACCGGGCTCGGGGGCGCTTCGCGGGCGATATCGTCTTCGCCGAAATCGTCATCGCGGGCGTCGTCGTCGAACGACCCGAATTGTCCGCGTAGCGTATCCATGACCAGTTATTGCCCCTTGCTTGGCGTTCAGGGCCGTTTTGACTGGTCGTAGTAAATATCCCGTTAAGTCAAACTGCATCGAAGCGGACCTGCGCCCGGGAACAGTGCCGCGATCAGCGAAACAGGTAGCGCATCCGAATTCGTTGATGGACCTTCTCGTCGCCGACCCGAAAGGCGGCATCTTCGAAGCTGGGCGGTCCCATGCGCACCTTGGCGTCGCGCGAGAAACCAAACCCTTCCTTGGGGATCATCAGCGTCTTGTCGGCCCTTCCATTGCCATTCTCGTCATGCAGCAGCGAGATCGCATAGGTCCCTTCGTCGACCCCCTTAAACGAGAACACGACCGTCTTGGCTGCAGGAATCGCGAGCTTGCGGGCCGCCGGATCCTTGCTGCAGTCAGGGAAGCCCTTGGGGCTGGCTGTCAGGCAGGCGAGCACCTGCCCGTCTTCCGTACGCAGGTCGGTAACCGTAACCCGCACATCGTGGGGTGGAGAGGCTGCGTTGCCCAAAAGCCCTGCGCCCATGAGGGCCATCGTTCCCGCCCTTAGCGCCGGAATGCTTCGGCCAGTCCGCCATCTGTTTTGCATATGCGATCCCAAAACCTGAAATAGAGCCCGTAGTTGCAGTTGTAACGCTCGTGATGAAGCTGGTGGTGGCTGGCGGTGATGAGCCATTGACCGATCCGCGAATGGACCAGCCAGCGCGGAAACATTTCCCAGCCCATGTGATTGGTCACACCCATCACCGTCATGACCAGCAGGACGACGCCCAGCATAGCGGCGTGAATCGGAATGACAAAGACCAGCGCCGGAATGACCACCGCGCCGGTAACGGCCTCGATCGGGTGGAAGCTCATCGCTGCCCAGGCTGTCGGTGGTCGGCTGGCGTGATGGACTGCATGGGCGAGGCGAAATTCGCGCGGCCGGTGCATCCAGCGGTGTGTCCAGTAAAACCAGGTGTCGTGAACGAGGAGGTAGAGCAATACCGAAAGCGGCAGGTACCATAGCGGCAGCGCGGACCATTCGGTGTAGACGCGTGTCCAGCCCTGCGTGTCCCATCCCCAGGCGACAATCCCCGCCGGCACACCATAGATCGCAGCCGATGCCAGCGACCAGCGGATTTCCTTGCGCATCTGCGGGGCCAGGCCATCGTAGAACCCCGGTCGCACACGACGAGTGAGCCAGGAGAACAGGCCGCTCGTGGCCAGATAGCGAACAGCTACAATCGCAGTCATGGCGATGGCGGAATAGGCAATGGCGGGCCACATAATGCTTGCGCTTATGCCCTGCCGCGAGGCCACTTAACAGAGGAATGGTGGGGCTGAATACCCTGCCCCATTGCACAGGTTACTCCAGCCCGCCCCAGGCTCCGCAAGCCTCATCGCTGGCGACCGCCATCCTGCGCATGGCAGCCCGGGCGAGTCGCTCGATCTCGACCTTGCGCCGCGCTGCGGCGAGCGGATGGGTCGGGGCCGGACGGACGATCTCGCCATCGTAGCCATCAGCCACGATGATCCCGCAGCAATCGGGTTGATAGCCGTCACTTTCCAGCGGTGCGCGGTCGATATGCGGGGCCACCCCCCAATAGAATCGATCGCAATGGTCGAGATAGTCCGGCCATTTGCCATCGCCAAGCAAGTCGGCCCGGGCCACCTTGATCTCGACGATTATCACCTTGCCCTTGGCATCGACACCCATCAGGTCGGCTCGCCGACCGTTCCGCAAGGGCATTTCCGGCAAACACCAGATATCGTTGCGGGCGAACAGACGCATGATTCCCCGCGCAACGGCGACTGCGTCCGCCGGAGCAGGAGAGGGACCCGGAGCGATTTCGAATGTGCTTGCCATCTGCCCAGTTGGAACAGATAGCGAACGAAAGTCAAGTGCTGCGGCGCGGCCCCAGGCTACCGCTATCGGGGACCAGTGCGAGGACCGCCGTTCGTGCATGAAGATATTCGCGCCATAGTGTGAGTGCTGCGGCAGATGCGTCCTGTCCGCGGGCGTTGACTGCCAGCAAGGCGGTCAGGCCCGGCCGCATCATCGCCGAGAGATCGCCGACGAGATCGCGCGCGAGGTCGAAGCGCCAGCCGCCGATATCCTTGATCAGGGCCGGAAAGTTGCGCACTTGAGGAGTGGGTCTTTCAACCGTGATGCCGGCAAGCTGGGCGACTGCCGCTGCGGCATCATGCAGCGCTGTCCACTCTACGCTGAGCGATTGCTCGGGAGTGCGGGCACCGGGACTGAGGGTCGCCGAAAAGGGCTGCTGCTGGGCGTTCATGGTTCCGCGACATAGCCTGTTACCACTTGCCAAATCGCTAACGCGGCCAGCTGTCCTCGCCATAGCCGAGCCGGTCGGCGAGCGGGCCGGTCATCTCGCGGACGATTGCGGCGTCTTCCGGCGAGAGACGGACACGCCATTTTTCAGCAGCCATACGCGGGTCGCGGCTGGTATATGAGCCACTGCCCTGGTCGATTTCGGTGGAGCCGAACTTGTCTGCCAGGAACCGTCGCAGCGCCGGTGTCCGCGATCCGCCAACAAAAGCCAACAACCGCGCGGCGGTATCCTCGCGGGCGTCGATAAATTCCTCCTGCCGCACGCTGGCGGTGCGCGGATTGGCCAGCAGATGCCGTTCGGCGAAGCCGTTGACCACCCGCCACAACAGCGCTGCCTGCATGCTGGCAGACTGCCTTTTACGGGCAAATACGAGGACCTGTTCGGCGTCGTCACCGACCATGTCGAGCAGGGCCGGCTGACTGGCGAGATCCTCGAACGGAAACCCCTCGGTCTTGCGCAGGAAGCTTTCCGCGAAGGCGCCGGGATGGCGCAGGCACCACACCACTTTCAGCCCTGCCTTTTCTTGCAAGGTATGCGCGCTGAAGGCGAGGAAAGGGTCTTTCAGGATCGCGGGTCGCCGTGACAGCAGGCTCGGCAGTCGCCGCTCAAGGTAGCGCAGCGCCTGACCCAGTTCCGTTCCGTTGCGGACGCTCGCCAGGCGGCGGGTAGCCTCCGGCAGGATCGGCCCTCGCCGCAGCAGGCGCGCCAGTGCGTCGTGCAGCTCGCCATAGCGGTTGGCATCGTAGAATTCATACTAGCGTGATGGTTCGAGCGAATCATAGCTCAAGGTAGGCCAGGGATTGAGCGGCTCGTGAAGCAGATGGAATTCGGGGGCCGTCTGGAGCAATGCGCCGACCAGTGTGGTGGTCGAATAATGCGTGCCCGTGACAATGACGGAGCGCGCCAGCATCGGGTCAGGTCTATGCGAAGCTTCCATCGCCGCGCGGTTAGCCACGCGCCCATACGCTTTGCAAGCCACAGGGCGTGCTTTTATCGTTGGCAAGGCTCAAATCGCTCTGCTAGGTGCCCCGCTCGCCTCGCGCGACCGGCACCCGTAGCTCAGCTGGATAGAGCGCTGCCCTCCGAAGGCAGAGGTCACA